>JAHEEZ010000401.1 GCA_024640445.1 Acidobacteriota bacterium
TTCCAGAAATCCAGCACGTCTTCCTGCGATTCGCCAAGGTAACCTGTGACGAGAACCTTCTTCAACGACTTTGAAAGCGGGAGCGCGTTTCCGTCGTTCTTGAGCAGTATCATCGTTTCCGCCGCCGCCTCGCGGGCCGCCTGCCTGTGCGCATCGGTGAGGAGCGTGGCTTTCTCGCGCGCTTCGTTGGAATACTTGTAAGGATCATCAAAAAGACCGAGCATGAACTTCGCGTTCAGTATCCGCCGCACGCTCTCGTTGACCTTGGATTCGGGAACCTTTCCGCTCTTCACAAGCCCGACCAGTTCGTCGTTGTAAACGCGCGATTCCATATCCATGTCGGAGCTCGCCATGATCGCTTTCATCGCGGCGTCAGCCCTGTCCGCCGCATATCCGTGCGTGATCATCTCGGAAAAGGAAGACCAGTCCGAAACTATGAACCCGTCAAATTCCCACTTGCCGCGAAGAACGTCGTTGATCAAGTATTCGTTTCCGCTCGCAGGAATTGCATCGACGATGTTGAAAGCATTCATCACCGTCGCCGCCCCGGCGCTGACCGCCGCTTTGTAGGGCGGGAGGTAGTAGTTCCAGAGCGCGTACCGTGACATATCGACCGTGTTGTATTCCCGTCCGCCTTCAGGCGCTCCGTACGCGGCGTAGTGCTTCACGCACGCCATTATGTGCTGATTATCAAACTCCTCGCCCTGGAAACCGCGTACACGCGCCGCCGAAAACATTCCGCCGATATAAGGGTCCTCGCCGGAACCCTCCATAACGCGTCCCCAACGGGGTTCCCGGGTCACATCCATCATCGGAGCAAACGTCCAGTGAAGCCCTGCCGACGCAGCCTCTTTTGCCGCGATCGAAGCCGCTTTCTCAGCGTTTCTCGGCTCCCAGCTGCAGGCTTCGGCAAGCGGGATCGGGAAGACGGTCCTGTATCCGTGGATAACGTCAAAGGCAAAAAGAAGCGGAATGCCAAGTCGCGATTCCTCGACCGCGATCTTTTGTACGGCGGCTGTTTCCTTCGCCCCGAGAACATTCAGGAACGACCCGATCTTTCCCTGGCGGACCATTTCCAGCTTGGCTGCCTGGCCGGCGTCGCCTGCCGCGGCCGGACCCGTCAATACTCCACCGCTCAGCTGATTGAGCTGTCCGACCTTCTCTTCAAGCGTCATTCGTCTGAGCAGATCTTCGACCCTGTCCTGGATCGTAAGGGAGGCGTCTTTGTAAGCAGGAATCGTTCTGCCTCGCGGAAACGCGAAAACAGGGAGCAGTAATAATGTGGTGAGTATAAGGGCGGCAGTTCTCTTCATCAGATCCCCCACGCGCCGTCGGCGCGGATAAAGTTCGTGTTCTTGTCGCGTCAGTCCTGGACGCCGAACAAAATGTCCATTGTGAGCTGGTCGAGCCTTTCGTATTGCAGGCCGCCAGAGGCGATAGCCGCCCTGTCAAATTCCTTTCCAAGCAGGTTCGCGGCGGATTCCCCGCTGTAAACCGGTCGCCCGGCCGCTTCGTTCGCGGCGTCGACCTCGTCGAGGATCGCGCGGATCTCCGGATGCGAGTTCCAGATCCGGGCCTTCTCCTTGAGGATCAGATAGGTCCTCATGCATCCGCGGGCAAAATCCTTTACCCCGTCGTAGTCTTCCGAACGATAGGCGTGCGCGTCGAAATGCCTTGGGTTCTCGTAACCGACATCCTCCAGGAACTTTACCAGCCAAAACGACTGCTTTGGACTCACGGAGCCGAAACGAAGGTCCTGATCGTATCGCCCTGGGACCTGGTCATTCAGATCGATGTGGTACAGCTTGCCCATCTCCCAGGCCTGCGCGACCGCGTGCATCATGTTCAGGCCCGGCATCTGTTCGTGCGCGACCTCGGGATTGACGCCCACCATATCCGGATGGTCGAGCGTTTCGATAAACGCCAGATACGAGCCGGTCGTCGGAAAATATATGTCGGCGCGCGGTTCGTTCGGCTTTGCTTCGAGCGCGAACCGGTATCCGTAACCCTGTGCTGCGTTGTACTCGCAAAGGTAGTTCAACGCGTCGCGGAATCGCTTGATCGCGTCCGGCGTCCTTCGGCAGGCGTCGGTCTCGACGCCCTCGCGCCCACCCCATAGAACAAAGGTCTCGGCATTGAATTCAGCGCCAAGGTCCATCGCCCGCATTGTCTTCTGGATGGCATATTCCCTGACGGCAGGATCGTTCGCGGTGAACGCGCCGTCGCGGAAGACAGCGTCATAAAAAAGATTAACGGTAGCCATCGGAACGACTATGCCGTTCGTCTCGCAGGCTGAACGGAATTCGCTCACGATGCGGTCCCTTTCGGAAGCCGAAGCATCTATCGGGACAAGGTCATTGTCGTGGAAATTGACCCCCCACGCGCCGACC
>JAHEEZ010000165.1 GCA_024640445.1 Acidobacteriota bacterium
TGTGTAGCGGCAGAATCTGCAGGGTCCCCCAGGACGGGGGATTCCATAAAGCTGTCGGCAGCGCCGTACGACGAGATCAGCGAATCGACCTCGTCACGCAGCTCGGGGTCGCCTTTGCATTGATCGTTTAGGAATATGCGGCGCTCAGCGGTAGGCTTCCGCAGCGCAGAATTGAAGATCTCTTTGACCCGCGACCATTCCCTCTCTTCCATGGTTTGTCACCATGAGATCCGAAAAATGACACTCTTAGATAACATCTTTCGGAAATCACTTGTCCAAAAGTATGTAAAGCGGGGGTCACTTGGCGATAAGCTGGGCTAGCTGATCTGTTGTGCTAAGTGGAGAGATTGTTTGCTAGTTAATCAACCTACCACCTCCTATCCGGAATTTGCAAGAAAAAAATCGCGGCGTGGTTTTGTGTTCGGCTTTTGGGGCAATTGTCACCGGCGCTATTTTTAAATTTAATCGTCAGATGCTGGATGGGGTTGCGGCGCTTCTGGAGTGCAGTTCGGTGGGTACGGAAAAGTTACCTGGTCAGTTCGCGGTGCAGCCAAGCTTTGGCGAGGTTCCAGTCATTGGCGGCAGTAGACCGTGAGATCTTTAGCGCTTCCGCGGTCTCTTCAAGGGTCAAACCGCTGAAATATCTCAGTTCAACAACGCTGACTTGCCTGGGATCGATCTTTGCCAACCGTTGGAGCGCTTCATCAAGGGCGACGAGGTCCGGATTTCGTTCATCTTGCGGGAGTTTGATCTCTTCGTTAAGCGGGAGCGTGTCGAAGGGCCCTCCACGTTTGCTTCTGCGCTTCGCGCGGGCGTGATCGACCAGTATCTGCCTCATCAGTTTCGCGGATATAGCGAAGAAGTGAAGTCTGTCCTTCCAGTCGATGTCAGGACAGCCTGTGAGCTTCAGGTACGTTTCGTGTATCAGCGCGGTTGTTTGAAGCGTGTGGCCCGGACGCTCGCGGTGGAGATACCTGGAGGCTTGTCTGTGAAGTTCGTCATAAACGACCGGCATCAACTCATCCAACGCGTCGTGGTTGCCGTTGCTCCATTCACGAAGCATACGTGTAATTTCATGAGCCTCGCCCATACGAATTCTCCGATAACTAATCACCTCATTTTATAGGCAGAATACGACGGTTCGACCGAGGGGTCAATGATATCGGTCAGGGAAAAGACAAGAAAGATCGGATGGTTTTTGATCGAACGGCGCATTGATAGATGAGAGAGGAATCATTCACTGGAAAGAATTCATTACTATCGATGAGGAGGTCATCATGAGAAAGAAAACTCTATTAGGTTCTATGTTTCTAGCGCTTGCAATGCTTCTTATGGTCGTACCGGCCTGGGCGCAGAGCATCAATTCATACCGCGCACACGTTCCGTTCGATTTCGTCGTCGGAAAGCAAACCTTCGAGGCAGGCGACTACTTGATCAGGTTTGAACACCAAAACGCGCTCGCAACGATCTTCACACTTAGCACTGAAGAAGGACGCGAGCTGCAGGCCGCCGCCGTTATGAAGAATGGGAAGACGTCAAGTTCAGAAAGAACGATCTTGGTCTTCAACCGTTACGGAGATGACTACGTTCTGAGACAGATCAGTTCCCCGAGTTTCGGGTTTTGGGCACCCAGGGTGGATACCGCAACCTGGATCACGGTCACTAAGAATCTGGGGAAGAAACCGGAAACCGTTACTGTTGCTCTGAACAGGTGAACAATGTTAGTAGAGCAAGGGGGGTAATGCTAAGTGGGCTAGCAGACTCCGGGGATCGCTTTTTGCGATCTCCGGAATCTCTCAATTAGGTATCCGAGGAAGCTTGTATTTCTCAGAACTCGCTACACTCCTAAGCAGGGCAGATCAAGAAGAGCGAGTTCTTGCGGCACCGCCGGAAATAGCGGTGCCGTTTCCATTGTCAGCGGAGTTGAATGATCAACAGACAGCTAATGATCTCATTTGTCGTACGCCCCATTTAACCACTCTTTATCTATTCCTAATAAAGGGTCAACTTAAGCCTGAGACTCTGTAAATTGAATGCATCAACGTCGATTCCATTGCCGGACCTTCAACATTCGGTCTTGAAAATCAGACTGTCGGAACGACAGATTTCGGTATATGATGTGACGAACCATCCTGACTTTGAGGGGGAGTTGTCGATATGGACCGCCCACCCGAAATAACCGAGATGTTGCACCAATGGAGCAACGGAAATCAAAAGGCGTTGGAGGATCTGTTGCCGATCGTCTATGACGAACTGCACAAACAGGCCTCCCGATACCTCCGCCGCGAGCGCCGGAACCATACTCTTCAGACAACCGCGCTGATCCACGAAGCCTACATAAGACTGGTTGAGCAAAAGAATGTGAACTGGGAAAGCCGGACGCATTTCTTTGCCATATCGGCCAAGTTGATGAGGCGCATTCTGGTTGATCATGCCCGTTCGAGGAACCGCCAAAAGAGAGGCGGCGATGTTCAGACAGTTCCTTTTGAAGAGACCACGATGGTTGTCGATAAGGGCAAGACCGTTGATCTGTTACAACTGGACGAAGTATTGGACCGCTTGATGGAGCTTGATGAACGACAGGTTCGCGTCGTGGAACTAAGGTATTTCAGCGGTCTGAATATGGAAGAAACGGCTGCTGCCCTGAATGTTTCCCGTACGACCGTAGCGAACGACTGGAACATGGCAAAGGCCTGGCTTCACCGCGAATTGAAGAAGTAGGAATTGTATTGCCGGGCAGTAAACGTCGCGTAAACAAGTGGATGGTCTATTCATCTTTGCGTCGAGAGGGAAATTGCAATTGAAAAGTGTTTTGACGCTTCCTCTGACCTTGTGAAGAAGATGGCTCAGGAAAACTGGCAACAAGTTAAAGAGATATTTGTTGAGGCCGTTAAGCAGCAGCCCGCGGCGCGACAGCGGTTTGTCGAGGAGCTATGCGAATGCGACCAGGAGATCAAGAAAGAGGTCCAATCACTCTTGTCTTCTTATGACAGTGCAAGCAGTTTCATGGAACATCCTGCGATCGCTGAGGTTGCGCAATTGTTTGAAGCAGGTGTCCCTCAGCTTTCGAGCGGCCAGGTATTCGGGCATTACGAGATCGTCAAGCAGATCGGAAAAGGAGGAATGGGAGAGGTCTACCTTGCTCTGGACAGGGTGCTTGATCGAAAGGTCGCGATCAAGATACTTGACGACAAGTTCAATCATCATGAATCGAATCTAAAGAGGTTCATTCAGGAGGCAAAGGCCGCTTCCAGCCTGAATCATCCGAACATCCTTGTCATACATGAGATCGGGGAAGCGGATAATACGCGGTACATAGTCAGCGAGTATGTGGAAGGCAAGACCATGCGCGATCTTCTGAGAGGAAGATCTTTGAAAGTATCGGAGGCGCTGGATTTTGCGACCCAGATTGCCGGCGCCCTTGCCGCCGCACATGCGGCTCATCTCATACATCGGGATATCAAACCTGAAAACATCATGATCCGTCCGGACGGATTTGCGAAGGTCCTGGATTTTGGCCTCGCGAAACTCGTCGAACATGAGAGCAGACCACTTCCGGATGCGGAATCTGAAATTAAAGATCCGAATCAGACTGGCAGGGGAATGATCCTGGGGACTGTCAACTATATGTCGCCTGAGCAGGCGAAAGGCAGAAATGTCGATGAGAGAACCGACATTTTCAGTTTCGGCGTCTTACTTTTTGAACTAATAACCGGAACTCAGCCGTTTGCGGGCGGTTCAACCGATGAGACACTTTCCGCAATCCGCAAGTGCAAACCCCCGTCCCTTTCCTCGTATGTTTCGGATATGCCACCAGAATTAGAAAGGATCGTGAGCAGGACCCTCCGGAAGAACCGCGGGGAACGCTACCAACGAATCAGAGATGTACTGGTTGAGCTTCAGGAACTGAAACAG
This sequence comes from Acidobacteriota bacterium, assembly GCA_024640445.1. GTDB lineage: Bacteria > Acidobacteriota > Blastocatellia > Pyrinomonadales > Pyrinomonadaceae > Aridibacter. Next base: position 3,916 of record JAHEEZ010000165.1, read on the forward strand.
GAACTGGAGTTTGAGGCGAAACTTGACCTTTCAATTCAGCCAAATCTGAGGACGTCGGGGATCGAATTGTCGAGGACCACGGCTGTTGACGGCTCGGAATCGACCGGCGATCTCGCGTCAGACAGATATCGCTACATTTCAAGCTCGAACTTCATTTCTAAAGGAATAAAGCAACACAAACTGGTTTCGCTCTTCGGGTTCACAATGTTGGCTGTCGCGCTTCTTGGATTTGGTTATTTAGGATACTTTCCAGGGCAGGGCGGACAGATCGAATCTATCGCCGTGATGCCTTTTACAAATGCCGGTTCGGATCAAGGGGCTGAGTACTTGTCTGAAGGGATGACAGAAACGCTGATCAGCAGTTTGTCACAGATTCCAAATCTTTCCGTCAAAGCGAGAAGCGCGGTCTTTCGATACAAGGGAAAGGAGGTCTCGCCACGAAAGATCGGACAAGAATTGGGTGTGCAGGCGGTCTTGCTGGGCCGTGTCTACCAACACGATGACGCGCTGCAGCTAAAGCTTGAACTGGTAGACACACGGACCCAAGACGTTGTTTGGAGCGAACAGTATGATCGCAAGCAGTCTGATCTGGTGGTCCTGCAGAGCGAGATCGCAAGAGATGTTTCAACAATACTCAAATCGCAACTTTCGAGTGCCGAGAAAGCGAGGGTGACGAACGCTGCGGCGGCCAATCCGGAAGCGTATCAAGCCTACCTAAGGGGCCGGTATTTCTGGAACCGACGAATTGGGGGGAACATGCGGAAAGCGATCGATCAGTTCAAAGTCGCGACGGACAATGACCCAAATTACGCGTTGGCCTGGGTGGGGCTCGCCGATTCCTACGCTCTGTCAAATGAATATATCGGAACCCCCAACACCGAATCTCTGCCGAAAGCTATCGAGTACGCGAGACGCGCGATCGCACTTGACGACCGTTTGGCGGAGCCGCACGCGACGCTCGGGTACGTCTATCGGCTCCAATGGAAATGGACCGATTCTGAAAGGGAGTTCAAGAAGGCTATAGATCTGAACCCGGATTACGCGACAACGTATCACTGGTATTCAGTACTCCTGAGAGATCTTGGGCGTTTTGACGAGGCCGCCTCGATCATCAAGCGCGGGCAGCAGGCCGACCCGCTCTCAAGCGTTATCGGCTTCAACCTTTCGAAGGTCTATGATCTGCAAGGCGACCATCAGGCGAGTATCGAGAATACGCGCAAAGTAATCGAACTCGATCCGACGATCCCAATTGCCTATTTGATCCTGGGCCGAACCCTTCTGGCTCAGGGGCATTACGCTGAAGCCGTCGCTAATATCGAAAAGGCCGTCGAGATGAGCAAGAGAGACCGCGCCCCCCTTGCCGACCTCGGCTACATCTATGCTGTGTTGGGAAGGCGCTCGGAAGCGATCGCGATAGCAAAAGAACTCGAGGAAAAGTACGCGAGGAAGGAAGCGAACGGGATCTATGCGTCTGTTGTGTATGCAGGGCTGGGGGACAGGGACAAGGCGTTTGAGTGGTTCCAGAAGGACATAGAAGCCAAAGGCGAGTATGGAAAGATCAGATGGGACTTCGGGTTCGAAAACCTCCGGGGCGACCCGCGTTACAAGGAACTTCTAAAGCGTATGGGTTTGTCGGAGTGATCCGGATCATCTGGAGGTTGAAGAGCGTGATAAGCGCAGATTGTCGCTGATTAGCGAGATTCGGCCAGCGGCCCTCCACTTTTACCCGGCACAGAACACGAAGAATCTTGCCTCTTAACCCGGTGTAGACCAACCGACAAGCCGTTGCACCACGGGTTTGCTAAGTACATATTTCCCAAAATTAATAGAAAAAGCGCCCCGCAAGAGGGGGCGCCTTTTTTCCTGTCTGCCGGCAAAAGAGCCGGCAGGGTGACGGTTGTCAGTTCAAATGCTACCTGAACCGGAACTTCGCGAAATGCACAGACCCGTCGATCAATTGGATCACGAACATCTGGCAGGTTCCCTTTGCCGTCTTCGAGGTCTTCCAGTTGAAATGGTAGTTGCCGGTTGCCAAGTCGTAGCTTAGGCCGCTGTTCCCGGCAGTCGCCGTTTCCTCTACCGTTGCGGTCGGTTCAGTGGCATCGCAGGAGACGATGCTGGCAGCGGGGTATCCCGGGGTGATGATGTTCAATCCCTGGTTTCCCCCAATGTTAAATTTCAATGGAATCGTTTGTCCCGCATTCACCATATTCACTACCGGCATGTTTTCGACAGGCTGGAAGAACCCGGTGAAGTTGAAAATGACCTGATACTGGGCATCAGCAGATGCCGTATTTCCCGCATTGTCAACGGCGGTACATGTGACCGTTTGATATCCAACTGCAGTCGTGTCAACAGGATCGCAGGTGTCAGAAGCCAGGCCGGAGAGTGCGTCAGAGCCGTTGGCCGATGCAGTCGCATTGCCGTTCTGTGCCACCGGATTCGGAGTCACGGCCGGCATTAGCGTCGGAGCAGTCTTGTCGATGTTGATATCAGTCTGGGTGTCCTCGTAAGCAAAACCTGCAGCATCTACGCAGGTCCCGGTGGAAGATTGGCCTGACCCTTCGTAACTGATCGTCTCGGACACGGTAGATAAAACGTCGCCTGTCGTAGAGTTGATGCAGTCCCAGTTTAAGGTGACATCCGATCTGTTCCAGCCATTTTCGTTTGGCGCCGTACGCCCGGCGAATGAGATCGCCGTAATCGGAAAGCTGGGGGCATCGGCCGGAATCAGGAACATATAGGCATTCATTTCCCCGATCATCGAGCCCGATCTGCCCATTGAAGTTGCGTCCGACCCATCGGTGGCGAAGAAATACACGACGTGTAGTCCGGGCTGCAAGGTCGGAGCTATCGCCGCGGCGCTTAATGTCGTTTCCGTGCTTCCGGTCGTGCTGGTTTCCGACCAGTCTCCGATAACCGTATCTATCTGATAGTAGATCTTTTTAGGCTGCGGAATCGTTGGCGAATACGAAGCAGCAGCGTTGAATTGAAAAACCGGATTGGCATACGGCGAAGTGTTGTTTCCGAATGGAGTGATCGCAGTGTTGAGCGGAATTGCGTTCTTTTCTGAGGGAGTGATGACCGTAACCTGGTTATCAGTCGAATCAGCGACGTAGATCTTGCCTGTAACCGGGTTGACCGCTATGGCATCGGATGTTGTCCCCGTCGGAATGGTCCGGGTCGAGTTATCGGTCCCGTCTATCACCGAAACAGAGCCGGCTTCGTCAAAGTTGTTGTCAAGGTAGTAATCGCCGACATAGGTCCTGTTTGTCGCGGGGTCGACGGCCAACGCCCGGGGCAAGATGCCCGCCGGAACGAATTGCGCCGAGTTGTCGCTTCCGTCTATTTCCATTACGGAACCAGAGAATAAAAGGCTGACGTAGACCTTATCTGTCACCGGATTGACTGCGACCGCGGTTGCGCGTGACTTTATCGGAACAAACTGTACGGACCTGTCGCTCGGGTCGAAGGCGTAAACATAACGAGCGTATTCATTATCATTACCACTCGCAAAATAGATCCGGTTTGTCACCGGGTTAACTGCAATGTCAATTCCCAGGGGTAAAGCGCCCAGTATTGAATTGTCCGTTCCGTCAAGTTCCACTCCCCCGCGGGATCTCTCTGTCGTATAGATCCTGTTGGTCACCGGGTTGACAGCGACAGCGTCAGACCCAAAAGGCTCCCCCGTTGAAACATTTTGCGCCGAATTATTGTCCCCGGCGATCACCGTGATCTCGCTACTCTCTTTATTGGCGACATAGATCCGGTTCGTCACCGGGTTGACAGCGACAGCGACCGGTCTTGACCCCGCCGGAACAGTTTGGGTCGTGTTGTCGCCCCCGTCGATTACGGTTACATCGTTACTGAGGAAATTGGCCACATAGATCCTGTTCGTTATCGGATTGACGGCGAGAGCAACTGGTTCTGACCCCACCGGAACAGTTTGGGTCAAGTTGTTGTTCCCGTCGATCACGGTCACGTCATCGCTACCTTGATTTGCCACGTAGATCCTGTTCGTTGTGGGGTTGACGGCGACTGCAACTGGACCTGACCCAGCCGAGACCGTATCGGTCAAGTAGTCGCGCCCATCTATCACCGAGATATCATCACTTTCGCTGTTGGCAATATAGACCTTGTTCGTCACCGGGTTTACGGTAGCAGCAGCAGGCCCTGAGCGCGCCGGAGCGGTACGCGTCGAGTTATCACTTCCGTCGATCACGGTTATGTCATCGCTGCCTTGATTTGCGACGTAAAT
>JAHEEZ010000166.1 GCA_024640445.1 Acidobacteriota bacterium
TTACAGATTTACCTTCTTGAGCAGATCCTGAACTAACACGATCTCTTCCGACATTTCGACCAAGACCCGCCCGAGAGGCCGGCCGATCTCCTGAGGCACGCTCGAGTTGACCTGCACTACCAAAGACATTTTCTTCTCCGGGAAGTACATCATGTCCGTCATATAACCGGGGAAGAATCCGCTATGGCCGTAGGTAATGCCCGCAGGCGTACGACGGATGATGACCCCGAGTCCGTATTGCGCGTCCCGGCCGAGCATCGGCGCGGGAGTTCCCTTCAACATCTCATCCAGCATCTTCTTGTCGAACGCCTTTGCTTCGTACATTGCCTTTGCCCACTTCGCAAGGTCTCCGGCCGTCGAAGCCATCCCGCCGCCGCACCACTCGAACTGCGGATTGATCGTGAACCTTCCGTCCTTGATCATCTCGTCCGCCCCGCCAAAAGGATTTCCAGCGCCGGCATAGCCCTGAACCAGGCCCTTGATCACCGGCCCGTCCTGCGGTTTCGTCATTGTCAGCTTCAGCGGTTTGAGCACTCGGTTGATCGCCAGGTCGTAATACTTCTTACCGGTCACCTTCTCGATTATCATCCCGAGCACGATGTAGTTCGTGTCCGAATAATCCCATCCCTTGCCCGCTTCGAATGCCGCCTTTTCGTCGAATAGGTAGGATATGAGTTCAACAGGTTTCCAGTATTTCTGAGGATCCGCGGTCAGGTCTTTCAGGAATTTCGGATTGAACTCGTACCGCACCAGCCCGCTTGTGTGGCTCATCAGGTGCCGGATGGTAATGTCGGACGAGTTGGGAAGCCGCGCGAACCACTCTTCTTTTCCGAGATATTTCGATATCTTGTCATCGAGCGAGAACTTCCCTTCGCTGATCAACTGGAGCGCCACAGCCGCGACATACGTCTTCCCGACGCTTCCCGCGAGCATGACGTCGTTGGGCTTCATAGTTGTCTTCGCCGCGCGATCCGAAAACCCCGTCGCAATGGAGAAGCATTTGCCATCCTCCAGACATACGCCAACAGTCGCACCGGAGAACTTCGCGCTTTTGTGCCACTCATCGAGCTTCTGCTGAAGTCTCGCCTTCAGGTTTGTCTCCTGCACCGCACTACCGGGCTCCTGCGCAAATGCCGCCGAGACACACGCGGTCGCCAACACAAGGGCTAGAGTCCATTTCCAATTATCAATTCTCAATTCTTTTGGGCCTCCTTCATTGCAAACTGCTTCCTGATCTCTTCAGCGTAATCCCGGCTTTCCTTTCCGTCGGTCAGGATCTCTATCTGATCCGGTCCGGTCACGCCGAGCCCGAGCTTCACCGCCTGCGCGATCTGCTCCTGTTCGAAGATCGATCCTTTTTCGACAACCGGTGTCGTACCGAAGTGCCGGAGTATCGCGACCCCGACTGCGTCTACCGCGATCCTGTCGGTCCCGGCGATGATCACGTTAGAAGCGACCTTCGTCCCTTTGTCCGGCCCGCCGTCGGTGAACGCCTCGATACCGTCAAGAACCACAAGCGCCGGTCTATACGAAGCATTGATCTCGGCGATCATCCTGCGCTGGTTCGGCGATGAATGCAGTTCGCTCATAAAGTTGTATGAATTACCCGGCACGCGCTTCGCAGCGAGTCCGACCGAATTCTTAAGCGAGAGCGTAAAATGACCGCCAAACCGGTGGGTCTTCAGACAACAGGTCTGAACTATCGCGTCCGCGGCCAGCACCTGTTTCGGGATCGCGAATCCCTGTTCCCAAAGGCTGTTTTGAAACTGGAACGCCTTCCAGTCCTCTTCCTTCAATTCATCGAAAACCAGTATCCCGGCTTTCTGGTCACCCGCAAGATTTAGCACGTCCTTCTTGCGCATTACCTCACGCGTATCGCCCATTCCGCTCCTGTCTCCGATCGTAACCGGGCCGGAGTCCAGCCGCCGGAGTTCGCCCGTCAGCGTCCGCAACGTGTCGATGTGCGTCGAGCCTGGAAACTCGTCCGAGCTGTTGAAGTTAGGCTTTAGAAAGACGCTCTTTCCTTTCAGTTCGTCCTTGAAGCGCAGAAGTTCGATCGCCCGCTTTACACCTTCTTCCCGATTAGTCGTCTTTATGAAAGCGACGCGAGCAGTTCCCGAACCGGAGTTGACCGGCATCGCTGTTCGCGAAACCTCCGACGCCGTCCCGCCGCAGGCGGATAGTGAAGGCGTCAGAAGGAAAACCCCGCCTGCGCCGCCCATAGCCTTGATCCAATCACGTCTGTTCATAGAAACCTCCTTAATCAAAGTATTGTCCCAGTTTATTCAATTCCGGCGATCAGTCCCTGGGCATGTTCGTCGCAGGCTTCAATTCGCCTCGGTGGCACGTTGTGCAGTTCACGATCGCCTGGCGGTCCCCCAGCGTCTTCATATTCTTCAGAAGTTCGCCATTGATCTTGTCCGCCATTGCCTTCATTTCCCGCGCGATCAGCTTCGTGGGTTTGGCATCGGAAGACCAGTCTTCAGGCGTATGGCAATGAGTGCAGTCAACGCCCAGCGAACGACTGAAACCGCCGCCCATGATCCCGACGATCCTTCCGGCGGGCACTCCCTTGAATATCTGAATGTTCTTGAAGACGGTTTCGGCAGGCTGTTCTTCTTTGCCTTTTACAAATTCGCGCAGCTTATCGACTGCTGCCTTGCGGTCGAATGCGGGTTCGGGGGTCGGCTTCGGAGCGGCGTTTTCTGTTTGGCCGGAAGCAGTTGTAATCAAACCTGCGGGAACGAAAGCCAATGCGGCAATCGAAAAAAGGAAGAGAACGGAAACGGCGAGCTTCGATCCGGAAGCAATAGTCATGCTCAGTACCTCGTGTTTTGGTTTTTTTGTGTTCCTTCCCTTATGCGTGTGTTGGAGTTGATACGCAACCCCGCGACTTTTGGTTCTGCGTTCGATCATACCCCGATCCGATAGCGATATGCTTTAGTTGCAAGTTCTTATTCCCAGGAGAGATCCTTCCGACCCACAAGCGGGTTGTCTAAACGGAGCGGGACGGATAGGGGAATTAAGAATATGGAATCGGGTCTTCAACGCCGGCAAGTTCAAAACCCCGCAGGCGGAGCGCGCAGGAATCGCAATTGCCGCAAGCAAGCTCACCGGCCCGGTAACAGGACCAGGTCAGTTCGAGCGGAGCTCCGAGCTTTACACCTTGGCGCACGATCTCCGCTTTTGAGAGATCGATTATCGGGGTCCGGATCTCGATCTGGGTATTCGGCCGTGTTCCGGTCCGGACCATTTGCTCAAATGCCGCAAAAAACTCGGGTCGGCAATCCGGATATCCGCTTGAATCCTCTTCAACAGCTCCGACATAGATCGCGCAGGCGCCGATCACTTCCGCCCAGCTTACCGCGATGCAAAGAAGGTTGGCATTCCTGAACGGAACGTAGCTGGTCGGTATCTCCGTACTTTCGAGGTCCGCGTCTGCGACCTCGATCTCAGGGTCGGTCAGCGACGAGCCTCCTATCTTCGCGAGATGCTCGATAGAAACCGCAAGCCGATTCTCGACGCCGTAGAAATCGGCGATCTCTTCAAAGGCGCGGCGTTCGCGGAACTCCGTCCTTTGGCCGTACGAAACGTGCAAGAAAGCTAGTTCGTCGTGTTCCGAAGCGGCGATCGCCGCCGTGACGCACGAATCCATTCCGCCGGAAACTAGGCAGATCGATGTCTTAGGTTCAAGGTTCTTCAAAGTCCAAAGTTTAAGGTCCAAAGTTCAAAGTTCAAAGTTCAAGGAAGAGTGTCCCGGAAGCCCTACCGTCGGCAACCTGCAGTGATCACTGACAATAGATGCGAGGGCGTCCCATTGATCGCTGATCGATGGCCATTGGTCAATGACCTCAGACTCCCCTCGCGTCCGCTCCCCATATGTATTTGTGTAGCTGCAGGTTCAGACGCACTTTCAATCCGCTTCCGGCGACGGCTTCCGCGATCACACCCAGGTCCCGGCCGCCGTGAACGGGCGATATCAGGACCGCTTTCGCACGGCTTTCAAGCGAATACTTCTCGATGATGCCGATTGCCCATTCCCAGTCCGTCAGGTCCGCGACGACGAACTTGACCTCGTCGCGGTGCGGCCGAAGCCTATCGATATTCTCCCAGTGATTCCTCTCGGACTCGCCGGAAGCCGGGCACTTCACATCCAGAATGATCTTCGCACGATCGTCCACCTTCTCGGTCGATACAAAGCCGCCGGTCTCGATCAGGACCTCATACCCGCGGTCGCATAATTCGCTAATGAATGGAAACACATTTTTCTGGGAAAGCGGTTCGCCGCCTGTAACCTCAACAAGGCCGCAGCCGAACTCCTCAAGCTTCGCGAATATCTCTTCAAACGGTATCTTCTCGCCGCCGCTGAACGTGTATTCGGAATCGCACCAAACACACCGCATCGGACATCCGGTCAGCCGCACAAAACTGCAGGGCCGACCGGAATGGGTCGATTCGCCCTGTATTGAAAGGAAGATTTCAGTGATCCGCAATTCCATTTACGAGGATTTTAGCAGGAGGGGCGGCAATTGCCGATTTTCAGAACCAGCGGCTCCAGACCCATGCGTTCAACATCTCCCCGATCCCGAACGAAGCAAGGTTTGCGATCAAGATCACGAGGAACGAGCGGACCCAGCCTTTCAGGTCCAGGCTTCCCGCTCCGCGGAACACGGCCCAGAAAAGCAAGCACTCGGCAACCGGGGCGAACGTCTCGGCGACGATCAGAAAGGACTGCCTTGAGAACTCGGACATCAAGGCCGGAAGAACCAGCACCACGATCGGATAGGTGCAGGCTGTAAGCCAGAACCCGCAGGCTATTCGCGACCTGACGCCGATCTCCTTCGGAAGAAGAAAAACGAGCAGCGGCAATTCGATCAGGACCGTAGCCAGATAGCCCACAGGCAGGAAATACCAAAGGCTCGCCAGCGAATCGGCGACTATCGAAACCGGATCTGGTGGAACGTCAAAAAGGTACATAAGAATCGACGCCGAAAGCTTAACACAATCGGCGTCAGATCAGGCCTTTGGGAAAAGTGCGGGCGCTTCATCCGGAGGCCGGCCAATGAACAGGGCCGGAAGCGCATGGCTTGGGATCGGCGCCCGCTGTCGGGCGCGTCAGCGCCTTTGAGGAGAGATGAACGTCACGCCCTCAATTTCTGTGAGCGACGCAATCTTCCCGACGTCGATGCTTCCGACAACTGCTTTCGCCGAACGCATCTCTGTCAGCACGGTAAAGCCCCTTGCTTTCAGCGCCCCAATAGTTTCGTTATCGAGAATAGATAAACGAATGGCCAGGAATGCCCGTCCGCCAGTAACGAACGAGGCTTCCGACGCTGCCGCCGGATCCCCAGCTTTCAGGCGTTTTACCAGGGCGCGTATGTCCGTATGATACTTGTTGGGTTTCATCAAGACATCCACTTCGGCGAGTCCGGCGGGATTCTTCACTTTGCCGTCCTTTGTGAAAACATAGCTCAGAACGCCTCGTATCTTTTCTATTTCAAGTTCGGTTTCGGGCACCTTGAATGTGGCGAGTGTCGCCGCGGCGACTGCCGCCCTTGAGCGTGCGGATTCGGCACCCGTGACCTTCGCCGAAACAACCTTGCCTGATGAATTGAGTTCGACCGAAACATTGACAGTCTCATCAGACCTACCACTCGCTTTCGGTACCACGGGAGCCGGCAATGTGAACGGGGTAAGCGATTGCCTGACCGAGTACTCTTCGGCGGTTTCCTTGTCGACCTTTTGGTCGCGGTCGTCCCGTTCTCTAACCTCGACTTTTCTTACCGCATATCCAACCGATTTCGCTTTGGAAGCGAATGCTATTTGCGATGAAGGCATTCCGTAGGCGACGGAATCATCGGAACCGAATATCCCTTCTCGGCTCACGCCCTCCGGCAATTCCACCGGCACTTCGATCGTTATCGGCTTCCCGCCATCGGTCACGACCCTTTCTTCAACCGCGACGAATGACGTGTACTGGGTCATCAGGCGGTACTCGATCCCCAGGTTCGTGATGGCGCTTTCCACCTCGGGCTTCGCGTTGCGATTCTGCACTCCGTTGTAATCCTGCGACATCAGATCGGCGATCCTGGTCCTTGCCCAGAGAGTCGCCAGAACATCGTTTTCCTCTTCTTTCTCAGGAAACGTCACGGGAATCCGGCGAATCACTTCGCGTCCAAACGACTTCCCGATCAGACGGATCGTCCCCTTGCCGCCTTTTGTGTAACGTCCGTGTATCACTACCGGCTTCGCGCTGAAGAGATCGTTGATCCGCTTGGGATAGACATCAGCCACCGCGAGACCGCTGAAATCGATGGAGATATCTGTCAGAAGCGGGCTTCTCACACGTTCATGAAAACGCTTCGCTGCCGCTGAGCCATCGTCCTTCAAAGAAACGAATTCGGCTTCGCCCCTTCCTTCCTCGGCCATATTTTCAAGGAGATACCGGTTCACGGAACCGCCTATGCCGAAGCTGAAAATGCGGGCGTTCGGGTGCTGCTTGATCTCGCCGAGGATCGCCATGTCATTGCCTATGTATCCATCTGTCATAAAACAAACAATTCTGATGTGTTCCTGCGAATCAGAGGGATCAAGCGCCGCCTTGATGGCTTTCATCATTTCGGTGCCGCCGCCCCCTTCGCGGGTGCGGAGGAACTCCTGGGCTTTCGCCAGATTTTCCCTGGTAGCTGTCACCGGCTCCTTGAACAAGATGTGCGTGTCGCCGGCGAACGTGATCAGGTTGAATGTGTCATACGGATTCAGGCCTTCGAGCGCCATTTTCATCGCTTCTTTCGCTTTTTCCATCGGGAATCCGGACATCGAGCCGGAAGTGTCGAGAACGAAAACGATCTCCTTCGGAGTGACGTCCTCGGAATTGACCTTGTCGGGCGGCTGAAGGATCAGCGAAAAATATCCTCCGTTCTGTCCTCGATGGGTAAGTACCGCGTCGTCGATTTTTGACCCGGCTACCTGGTACTTCAGAACAAAGTCCTTATTGGGAATGGTTTTTCGATCCGCGAGCTCGACCCTATAGCTGCTTGCCGAAAGCATCGATGATTCGACCTGATGCGAATTCGAAACAACATCTTGAACGGGAACTCCCGCGTCCAGCGTGACGCTGAGCGAAATGTCGTGTCCGGCGCGCTCTTTCGCGACCGTGGGAGTGATGCGGGAGCCGTCCGGCACCTGATCGGTATCAGGCGAGAATCCCATGCCGTTGCTTCCGGTGGCATTGCCGGGAACGTACCTTGGGCCGACTACCATCGGGAACACGAACTCATACGAGCCTGCCTCGTACTTCAAGGTTTCCACATAGCTTATTTCAATGATTATCTTTTCACCGGGCAGGATGTTGGCAACGGACTGCGTGAAGATGTTGGGGCGCTCCTGGTCAAGGAGACTTGCGATCTGGCCGTTCGATTTGGCGGCCTCATAGACCTCGCGGGCTTCTTCCCGCTTCATTATTTTCCCGCGAACGGTGCGTTCGCCGATCCTCATCACCAGGCTATCCACCGCGGCAGAGTCGGGCAGCGGAAAAACGTAGATCGCCTCGATCTTGTCAGTGAAGTTGTTTTCAAACTCCTGCGTAACGGTGACCCTGGAAAGAAATCCCGTGATTCGGGCATCAACGCTGGTGTGTTTCAGAGGGACCGTACCGGACGCCTTTCCGACCGCTTCAAGCTGTCCCTGGGTTACTCCCTGCGAAAACGCGGCTCCCGCCGCAAGCATTAGAAATAGAGAAATGATGATGGATCTGCGCATTGTTTTACCTCTCTTCAAAGATTTTCGTGCGGGTCGGAAGGCAGGGCGGAAAATTTTGCGTTCCCTCTTTCGTTCGAACCGCTTTGCTGATTGACCTTTCCGAAGAGCCTGCCCGTGATAGCGAAGATCGCCCGGGCGAACCGCATTTTCGGATAATCGTTTCAAAGACAGGTGGGGAACGGCAGGTGATTTTGAATCTTGCAAGAAGAGTCTGGCGAGCCTGGCGAGACTCGTAGGGGCAGGACCTGTGCCTGCCCAATGCGCCGCAGGCGCGAAAACAACCCTGGCGAGTCTCGTAGGGGCAGGACCTGTGCCTGCCCAATGCGCCGCAGGCGCGAAA
>JAHEEZ010000402.1 GCA_024640445.1 Acidobacteriota bacterium
GAACGGGTCGAATCCTACGACCTTCATCCCGAACCCGCGGGCCACTTGTGCGACGTGCTTTCCGATCCTTCCGAGTCCTATCACGCCGAGAGTTTTGCCGTTCAACTCCACACCGACGAACTTCTTCTTGTCCCAGGTTCCACCCCGAAGCGTTGCGTAAGCTTGCGGGATGTTTCGGGCGAGCGAGATCAAAAGGGCGATCGCGTGTTCCGCGGTCGTGATGGTGTTTCCGTCCGGGGCGTTCATCACTACCACGCCCTTTTCGGTCGCCGCGCCGACATCTATGTTGTCGACGCCAACGCCGGCCCTTCCTATCACCCGGAGTCTCGGCGCCTTCTCTATCAGGTCGGCAGTGATCTTCGTCGCACTGCGGACGATCACCCCGTCCGCGTCCGCGATCTCGGCCGCAAGTTCGTCGGGCGGCAGTTTCGTCTTCTTAACGACACGGATGCCCGCTTCCGTTAGCGGCAGCAGTTTCTCTTCGTTAACGTCGTCGGCAACAAGTATTTTTATCTCTTCCATTTGCAGGCAGATCAAGGGTTTATGATTTGTAGAATTGCGGTTAATCTTATCACCTGAGTTGAACATTGAAAATACGTCGTACCGTCCGCGTACCGGAATCGATAGTGTTGCGCGCAGATGGAGGAAGATATGAGTGAAGATCTTGAAGAACTGAGCTTTAGCTATCTCGAAAAGGGATGGCACGACCTTGCGGAGCGTGAACGCGAGGTCATCAGGTCGATAATCGAGCGAAAACAGATCAGCCGGAACGTGAATCGCCTGATCGACGAGGACAGGACATTCGGCCAAAAGGTCGCCGACGAGGTCGCGAGGTTCGGGGGATCGTGGACATTTCTGATAAGTTTTGCGCTGATCCTTTGCGCGTGGGTAATACTAAATACGTTCATGCTTGTGCGCAACGCGTTCGACCCTTACCCTTATATCTTGCTAAATCTGTTCCTCTCTATGCTTGCCTCGGTACAGGCGCCGGTGATCATGATGTCGCAAAACAGGCAGGCAGCCCGCGACCGCCTTGATGCAGCGCACGATTACCAGGTGAACTTAAAGGCCGAGCTTGAGATCCGGGAGATCCAGGAGAAGCTCGACGAGCTTCGTGAACGCAAATGGAGCGAACTTCTCTTGATGCAGGAGCGGCAGATAACCGTTTTGGAGCAACTCTTAAAGAAAGTTACGGAGTAATAAATATGGCAATCGAGATCTTCGCTTATCGGCAGGGCGACGACGAGGTGCGCGAGAATGTTCCCCTCGACGAACTTCCCGAGCTTCTTAAAGACAAGGACGCCGTGATATGGCTGGACACCGATGTAAGGAACGATGAGGACCTTCGCGAAGCCGAACACTTGTATTCCGAAGTTTTCGGCTTCCACTACCTGACTATCGAAGACTGCCGAGAGACCCGCAATCAGCCGAAAGTGGAAGAATTCCCGGATTATCTCTTCTTCATTGTCCACGGAATGAAGAGCAAGGCCCACACTTCAAATTTCATCACCAAGGAGCTCGACGGCTATTTGGGAATGAACTTCGTTGTTACGAACCGAAACGAGGAGTTCCGCAGCTTAGACATCGTCAAGAAGCGTGTTCTCGCCAACCCAAGAGTGTTCCAAAGGGGAGCAGCCTATTTGCTCCATCAGCTACTCGATAATCTGGTCGATCTGTACATGCCGATAGTGGACGACTTTGACTCCGCGATCACGAACCTTGAGGACCGCGTTTACGAGATGGAGACGGCGGACAATACGATCCTTGAAGAGATCATGGACCTGAGACGCAGCGTTGCCCGTCTGAAGAGGATATCGACTCGCCAGCTAGAGGTTCTTTACAGGATCTCACACGGTGAATTCCCTCAGATCCCCGAGAACGTACTCCCCTTCTACCGCGATGTCCACGACCACCTGGTTCGAATCACAGACCTCGCAGAGGGATACCGCGATCTTGTAAGCGGTCTTTTCGAGATACATTTCAGTGTTACCGCGAACCGAACAAACGATGTAATGAAGGTCCTCGCGATCATTTCGGTCACGATGCTTCCGATGACGCTGCTGACGGGAATTTACGGGATGAACTTTGAAAATATGCCTCTTCTGCATTCGCCTTGGGGATATTTCATAACGATGGGAATAATGGTAATGATCTTCGGAAGCCTTGTTGCGTATTTCTGGAAGAAAGGCTGGCTAAGATAAGAAGGAGACAGGAGACAGAAGTCAGGAGACAGAAGTCAGAAGTCAGAAGTCAGAATTCAGAAGTCAGAAGTCAGAAGTCAGAAGTCAGAAGTCAGAAGTCAGAAGTCAGAAGTCAGAAGTCAGAAGTCAGAAGTCAGAAGTCAGAAGTCAGA
>JAHEEZ010000403.1 GCA_024640445.1 Acidobacteriota bacterium
CAAATAACAGCAAGGACTTCGAATCTACGAAGAGGGCGTTTGAGTCTCTGGTGAAGTCTTATTATTTCCTTACAGCCAATGTTGTTATTGAAAAGAAGACAAGATAAGCATGACGCCGCTAGTCTTTCCGCTTCTCAAATGGTCCCAGATAGGGAAGCGGATCCACTGAGCAAAAATCGGGAGATTCGATTACGAAATCACGGAGTATGGGGATGTGTCCCTGTCCGTAAACGATAACGATCCTGTCGCCCGGTTCTGCGATCCGATTCAGATTCGCCAATATGCGCAGATTTCGCTTGTACCAGTCGGCAACCATATCCGCGCCCGCGTAATTGTCGCCGTCCGCGATCGGTGCCAAGACACCAAGGTAGGGTGACTGGGCCTGCGCAATCGCCTCCGGGCGGTTCATTTGATAAAGCGTTTCTCCGATCGTGCCTTTCTCAAGCCAATCCGCTATCTGCGCGATCACCGCTTTTCCAAACCTGTCCAGTTCGCCC
Source organism: Acidobacteriota bacterium (assembly GCA_024640445.1). GTDB lineage: Bacteria > Acidobacteriota > Blastocatellia > Pyrinomonadales > Pyrinomonadaceae > Aridibacter. Next base: position 498 of record JAHEEZ010000403.1, read on the forward strand.
ATCTTTGCCTGCAGCTCCGGGCTTTTTCCGATCAGGGGGCCGAGTTTCGAGTCGTCCAGACCGAGGTGGACATCGATCGGATAGATGTTCGAATTGCCGGCGAGTTTCGCAAGCCGGAAGCCCAGCTGCTCAGTTTCGTTTCGGGTGAGTTCGCTTTCTCCCTTGAGATACTTCTCGAAACTCTCGATCGTCGCCTTGTCCTCATAAACAGCCTCGACCGCTACTTTTGTCGGCTTGAATTCATTCAGGCGCTTCACCAGTTCCTCTATCTCTTTCTGCCTTTTCGGCACCAGAACGTCGTCCGCCTTCAGATTGAACTGGTCTTTGCCGGGATTGGCGAAATGATAGGTTCCCAATAGCAATACCCGGACGACTTTTGAATCCGCTGAACAGACTCCCGGAACCTCGTCGGTCAGACTCTGGCCGAAGGCGGGTGCCGCCAGAAGTAAACAGAATCCTGCAAGCGCAATTCTCAAGAGGTTCCAATTGCAGGTTCGAGGCCATCCGCACCGGATGGCGATCTTCTTCTCATTAACGGGGGTCATCTCTTGTCGCATTCCTTTACCGGAGCCGCGTTTCGAGCGTTCGATGACGTCTCCTATGAAGCGCGGCAGGCTACCGGTCCTGCCTTTCGGCGAATCCTTGTTCTGGTTGGGATGTTGTCGATAATCCGTTTCGGAAATAAGATATCACCGTGTGCTGGTCTTCACAGGGCGATACTTCTTACTAATGAACCTTAACTGACTCGATGAAACTCTGTCCACTTTGCGGATCAAAATATTCCGACGACTCCCTGGCGTTCTGCCTTCAGGACGGATCGCCGCTTGCAGATGAATCCGCGGGATCCTCGGGAGAACCTACCGCCGTACTTCACGACGCGGAGACTATCGCGAGCGGACGCGACAGCGGAAGGATCGACGTGGAAGTCACTCGCGACGAAGATGAGCGTGAAACTCAGGAGCGCGTTCCCCGCGCGATACCTGAAAGCACACTCGTCCGGCGGCCGGGAACGGTTTGGACCGTACTGGCGACGGTCGCGGTGATGCTGGTCCTCTTCGGCATTCTCGGCTCGGCGGGGCTTATCTACTATTTCAGCAGGGAAGAAGACCGAACCTCGGCCGGATCGAATTCCGAATCTGAACTGCCGCTAGGAGATACGCCGACCCCGGCTCCGAGTTCATCTGCTACGGCTGCTTCGAGGGCATTACCCAGTCCGACCGCTACTCCCGAGCCGTCCCCGACGGCAGATGAGAATTTCGATTCCAAGGAGATCAAGGGCTCTGTTGGGCAACGCCTGAGGACCTGGAAGGCGTACACGGAACGCCTAGACCTGAACGGGGTGATGAGCTGCTATGCGGACACGCTAAACTACTATTTTTCAAGGGCTAAGACCGACAAGAGCTTTGTGCGGGAGAATAAGGGCAACGCGCTCGCAAAATTCCAACGGGTAAGAATCGCGATCACGGGCATCGACATCACCGTCGCTCCGGATGGGAAATCGGCGACCGCTGTATTCGATAAAGAGTGGAGATTCGAAGGCAGCGGCAAGGTCTCGACGGGGAAGGTGCGGTCGCAGGTCGGTTTCACACGGTCCGGCGAACAATGGCTGATAAACGGTGAGAAGGATCTGAAAGTCTATTACAAAAGGAGTCTTTAGATTCAAGTCTTTCGGCGCACTTCGTATAGTATTTCTTGACTGGGAAGTTCTAAGGATTGCACCTATCGCGTGTGAACGTCGGCAATTGCAATAAACTCCACTGCGCCGATCGGCGCGGCATAAAAGATGCCGGGCGGAGTATTCATGACACTCGCCCGGCATTCTACTGCACGAATCTGATGAAAC
>JAHEEZ010000404.1 GCA_024640445.1 Acidobacteriota bacterium
AAGAGGTTCCCGCAAAGGCGCAAAGGAAGAGGAGTCAGGAGACAGGAGACATCGTACGACACACTTTAGTTTGTCGCAGGCTTTTGCCAGTCGGCACGCTCCCTCACGGTCGCGTTTCTGCCTTTCTCCATTCACGATTTACTATTCACTATTCACTATTCACGATCCACCGGCACGCTCCCTCACGGTCGCGTTTCTGCCTTCCTCCATTCACGATTCACTATTCACTATTCACGATTCACCATTCACGATCCCGCGATTCAAGTAGTTTCCGCAATCCTTTTTCCTCTTCCGGTTCACACCTGACGCGATCGGGGGTTGGACGCCGCCGCCGCCAACCGAAACGTTCGCAGCGCTTGAGAATTGACTTCTTTTGCGAATGGGTATAGAAAGGATTCCAAAGGACTTACGAGTACTTTTTGAATAATTGATGGCACGTCTCAGGCGGACTTGAAAGACAAGTCCCGTGATTCAGATCTCTGGAGACAGATGCGAGATAATCAAGGAATCCACCGCTTTGTGTCGCCGAACAAACTCTGACACATCCGGTGGATTTCGCTCTCTTGGCCGATCATTTATTGATAGCGAACGACCCCCTCGACTTGAACAAGCCGATCTCTTATTGATAAGACCCCCCGTCGATCGACTTTCCAATCACTAATACTGAGATCTGACCCGCGCCAGGTTCATCCGCCCTCGTGCCGCCAACCTCTTGGAGGATCGAGTAATGAACAAATCTGTCTGTCTATTCTGTCTGTTAATAGTTGCTGTAACTATTCTTTTGGTTTCTAATGCCCACGCCCAAACCACCGAATTCACCTTTCAGGGCAGTCTTAGCGACAACTCCCAGCCGGCGAACGGGAGTTATGACTTCGAGTTCCTCCTGTTCGATTCCCTGGAAGCCGGATCCCAGGTCGGCAGCACCGTCACGCGGACTGCCGTTGCGGTAACAGACGGAAGGTTCTCCGTGATGCTCGATTTCGGTGACCAGTTTCCGGGAGCGGGACGTTGGCTCGAGATCCGGCTGCGGCTGACGGGCCAGCCGGGAATCACGACGCTTGCCCCGAGGCAGGTAATGTCGAGCGCCCCATATTCGGTAAAGAGTCTTAACTCGGAGCATTCGATGACCGCGTCGACCGCAACGAACGCCGATAACTCCCTCCAGCTCGGCGGAGTCGCTGCCGGCCAGTTCGTCGTCACAAGCGATCCGCGAATGACCGATGCTCGGCCGCCGGCCCCCGACAGTACGAACTACATCCAGAACACAACAACACAGCAGGCCTCGAGCGATTTCAGCATTTCGGGTACCGGCAAGGCGGAGTTATTTGATGCGGCGGCCGGGTACCACATCGGGGGCGATCTTGTCCTAAGCATAGCCGGGATTTCCAATGTATTTGCGGGAAGATTTGCAGGAGAAGACAACGACACCGGTAATGACAACACATTCGTCGGAAGGGCAGCCGGACGACATAACACCGGAGGCAACTACAACTCGATTTTTGGCGCAAATGCCGGTGTATCAGGTGGATTCACCAGGAACTCAATTTTCGGCGCATGGGCAGGAAACCAGGCCACTGGTTCCGATAATTCACTCTTCGGCTACCAATCGGGATTCACATTGACTTCCGGTTTCGGCAATGCATTTTTCGGGAATGGATCAGGCAATTCCACCTCGACCGGCATCCGCAATACCTTCATTGGACCGGGTACCGGAACCACAAATACTACCGGCAACTACAATGTTGCGCTCGGGAGAGGCGCGAACATGGGAGCCGCTGACTTGACCTACGCGACCGCGATAGGGAGCGATTCGATAGTGACCGCGAGCAACACTGTCCAATTGGGCAGGGATGGTTCCGACACCGTCAGGATCGGCAAACTGGGCTCCGGCGCCTCGACAGCGCTTTGCCTGAGCACTGGCAAGGCGATCTCCACCTGTTCTTCTTCAATTCGCTACAAATCGAACATCGAGGCCTTCTCCTCCGGGATCGATCTGATCAGGAAACTCCGCCCAGTTTCCTTCAACTGGAAGGATTCCGGCGCGCTGGACATCGGCCTGGTCGCTGAAGAAGTCGCCGAGATCGAACCGCTGCTCGTCACCTACAACGCGGAAGGCCAGATCGAAGGCGTCAAGTACGACAGGGTCGGGGTCATTATGGTCAATGCGGTCAAAGAACAGCAACGGCAGATTGAACACCAGAAAGAGATCATAGGGAAACAACAATCCGAGATCCTGCAACTAGAGAAGAGGCTGTCGGAATTGGAGAAGATCAAGAGCCTTGTCTGCAAAACGAACCAGGAATCTGAGATATGCAGATGACATTTTAGAAGAAC
>JAHEEZ010000167.1 GCA_024640445.1 Acidobacteriota bacterium
CAGGCATTGCGGGTTTATTTCCCATGGTAGATCAAAGAGATATTTGGCAGAACCCTATTCGCTTCCAGGCAAAGGGTGAGCCTGCTTGTTTTGTATGCTTCACAAGAGAATGATGGCATTCTGCAAAAGTGCGAATTGTCCTTCATCCGACAACGTGCTCTCGTATCTGAACGGACGCCTTTCGCGCGAAGCTTCTCATGAGGTTGGCGTGCATTTGGCGTCGTGTGATTTCTGTAGTGCTGAGTCGGATTTCTTTAGACATTTTCCCCAACTTCCCGATGAACAAGTTCAACCGATGGAAATACCGGCGCACCTTTACCAACTTGCCGAAGCCCTGCTGAACAACAGTACCAGAGGGGTGATCTCGCTTAGCGACATTTTATTGGACGAAAGCGATGCTGACGGGGGCCTTGTTTGACCAATACCGAACACCTCGACAAACAAAGAAACCCGCCAGTGTGATGGCGGGTTTCTTATGTTCGCAGTAAGTCGCATGGCGGGCTCAGTCCCCGCGAAGAATCTCGTCTATGACTTCGGTAAACTCCCAGAAACCGGTTTTGCCTTCCGTCCACTCGGCAGCCGAGATCGCCCCGGCGGCAAAACCCTCTCTCGAGCGTGCGGTGTGCGTTAGCGTTATCTGGTCCGCTGTCCCGTCAAACCCAACCATGTGGGTCCCGGGAATGTTTCCCGCCCGCGTAGAGGCGATCGAGAATCCTTCGGCAATGTGCCGTTCGACTATCGACTTCAACTTCAATGCAGTGCCGGAAGGAGCATCCACCTTCCGCGAATGATGTCGTTCTTCAAGGAACACCTCATAATCTGAAAAATTGGAAAACAGCTCCGAAGCACGCTCGACGATCCTGTAAAAAAGGTTCACGCCGATCGAGAAATTCGCGCCATACACGAAAGCGCCTTCCCGTTCGGTGACCAACGCGCGCACATCCTCCAATTCCTCCTGCCATCCTGTGGTCCCTTCGACCAGCGGCACGCCCGCGATCGCGCACGCCTCCGCATTCCGCCTCACCGCGCCGGCGACCGAAAAGTCGATCGCCGCATCGGAGCCATCAAGTCTGGCCGCAAGTTCTTCAGCTGTCGCTCCGGCAGACTCTTCATCTATCACCGCGCCGACTTCATGTCCCCTGGAGACCGCTAGACTTTCGATCAGTTTCCCCATCGCCCCGTAGCCTATGATAGTAATCTTCATTTTTTTGGTTTAGACACAGATGAACACAGATGTTAGAAGATGATTCTTTAGGGGGCTCGCAGAGTCTCCTTACGTGACAATTCCTTAGTTCGCAATCCGTCTAATCTCGATCCTGGGTTTACCGAAGTTGATCAATAAACACAATTTCAATCCTGTGGCCCGCAGATAATTCAAACATTGCGCTTTGTGGGCGGGGTCGAGTCCGTTTGAATGCTTCAACTCTACGATCACGGAACCCTCCACCACCAAGTCAGCAAAAAAGTTCCCGACGATCTCACCTTCATAGAATACCTTCAGGGGCTTTTGTTGCTCCGGTGACAATCCCTTCTTTCGCAATTCCATAGCTAAGGCATTTTCGTACACCTTCTCGAGAAATCCGGTGCCAAGCTTATTGCTTACCTTGAAAGCACAACCAATTATCGCTTCAGTAATGTTATTGAGTTCCGCGTGATTATGTTCTTCGTCGAAGAGAACGTTGATCAAGCGTGAGGCGCTTTTCTCGTCCATTGAGTTCTTCCTTCGACCTTTTAGATGTCCTAATCAAGACCCTAGAATAACATTGAAACTCAAGGTAGAGATCAATTATCAAAAACATCTGTGTTCATCTGTGTCCAATTACCTCATCAGCCAGCAAACGCGAGACGAGGTTTGAATACAATTCCACCGCCGTTTCCAGGTCCTTTTTCAAGACGAACTCGTGTCTCGTATGCGCATCAAGGATCGAGCCGGGTCCGAGCAGCAGGGGCGTTCCCCAGGTCGTCAGGTGCGGAATGTCAGTCGTGAACCGGACCACCTTCTGGTTGAAGCCTTCGACCGGCAGCATCCTTACCGGAAGACTGCACGACATCGTCTCCAGTTCGCCGCGGCCTGCTACCACCTTCTCGAGAGCTTCGATCACAGGGCCATCCTCCGTGGTCAGGCGAACGTGGAGTCCCGCTTCGGCGTACGGCGCTATCACATTCGTCGCCAGGCCACCGGAAATGGTCCCAACGTTCAATGTCGTTTCGCCAAAGAACTCGTCCGATGGCAGTTCGGCCTTGCGGATATCCTTAAGAATATCGACGAGTTTGTCGATCGCCGATTCGCCCATCTCCGGATACGCCGAATGCGCCGCTCTCCCTCTTGTCTTCAGCATCATCCGCAAAGAGCCCTTAGATCCGATCGCCAGGTCGTTGTCGGTCGGTTCACCGTTGATCAGGTAACGGCACTTCGCGGCGATCGGAAGTTGGTTCGCCGCCCTTGATCCCAACGACGACGCCTCTTCGTCAATCGTGAACAACAGACCGATCCTCTCTTCGCCTTGCTTCCGGAGCCTCTCCGCGGCTGTGATCTGGGCAGCTATTATTCCTTTGGCGTCGCACGCACCGCGACCGTAGATCTTTTCCTCATCCTCGGTCGGCGGGATGTGCGGCGGCACTGTGTCCATATGCGTCGAGAGAAATACCTGCGGGTCGTCTGAAGCCGCCGCGATGACGTTCTTCCGACCATCGACAACTTCCTGCATCTCGACCTGGTAGCCCAGCGACGACAGATGATCCCGGAGGAACTCGCCGACCGCGTGCTCCTCACCGGAAACGGACGGGATCTCCATCAGCTTCTTTGTCAGTTCGAATAGATTCATCAGGATTCCTGCGAAGAAAAGAATTTTGCGTGGAGCTTTCTGATCACGTCGGCGACTTCGGCCTCTCTCACGACAAAAGTGAGATTCACGCTCGAGGCGCCATGAGAGATGAGCGAGACGTTCGTGTCCGCGATGGTCGAGAATATCTTCGCCGCAAGGCCGGTCGAAGCGCGGAGGCCCTCTCCCACGATGCAGATCACGGCGAAGCCTCGTTCGACCTCGACCTCGCCAAGGCGTTCGAGTTCGGCAACGACCTTGTCAAGATACTCGGTGTTGTCCAGCGTGAGGGCGACAGAAACCTCTGAGGTGGAAATGACGTCGATCACGGTCCGGAACCTTTCGAACACCTGGAACAGCGCCGACATAAAGCCGTAAGATCCCAGCATCCTCGCGGAAGAGATCCGAAGTATCGTGATGCCGGTCTTATGGGCGATCGACTTTATACCGTTCTCGGAAACGCCGCTTTCCGCGAGGACCATCGTCCCCCTTTCGTCCGGTAGGTGGGAATTGCAGACGCGAACCGGAATCTCGTGATCGACGGCCGGCTGAATAGTCTTAGGATGAAGTACCTTGGCACCAAAATACGCAAGCTCGGCTGCCTCATTATATGAAAGGACATCTATGGTGCTGGCGTCGGAACAGATCCTCGGATCGCAGGTGAGCACGCCTGTAACATCCGTCCAGATCTGGATCTCGCGGGCTGCCAGCGCCGCGCCCACCAGCGCAGCGGAATAATCTGATCCGCCCCTTCCAAGCGTGGTCGTTTCGCCGCTCCTGTTCGCCGCGATGAAGCCTCCCATTACAGGGATCTCACCCGCGGCGATCGGTGTTTCAAGCTCGGCTTTGACAAGGTCCCGGGTCTCTTCCCAGATCGGCTTCGCCGATCCGTATTCGTCGTCGGTAACGATCAAGCGGCGGGCGTCGATATGTATCGCACTCAGTCCTGACGCGCGGAAAACCTCGGTCAACAAACGCGAGGAAATCTGTTCTCCGTATGAGACGATCGCATCCCGAAGCATCTGGAGCGGCAGTGACCGCCTTTCGACCCTCAGCAGCAAAGACGAAAGCTCTTCTTTCGCAAGTCCCAGTTCGAGAGCAAAATTCGAATGGCCCTCCCCGGCAAGCAGTTCATCAGCCACCGCCCCGTGCCTTTCGAAATGTTCTTCCAGCGAGCCAAAGGCGGCTTTCGAATCGCCTCCTTTTGCGAGGTCGAACGCAGCCAAAAGCGCGTCCGTAACCTTCGCCATCGCGGATGTGACCACGACCGGCGCCAAACCGGCCTGGCCTGCGACGATCGAAGCGACACGGGAGAATGCCTCCGCGTCCTTGACGGAAGTACCTCCGAACTTCATCACTGTTGGTCTGATTTCACTCACGGGTAACGAGATAAGTTATCCCAACCGGGCGGGTATTGGCAAAAGACGACGATGTATGTGAAATGTCGGCAAGAACGGTCAAACCAATGTCTAATTCCGCTATTCAGCCTTCTGACTCGCCGGATAGTCCTTCGAAGCCATCCAGGCGGCCAAACGTCTTGTAGGAAAGCAACTCGACGTCCGGCGAAAGGTAATCATCCCTGACCGGCTCTTCGCCAAACAAGTCCGTGCTCAGGTACTTCTTGTTGCTGTCGCAGAACACTGTCGCCACTACTATGTCATCGCCGAGCATCTCGATCACGCGGAGCGCTCCCAGGAAGTTCGCTCCCGACGAGATCCCGACCGCGAGCCCGAGTTCGGACGCGAGTTTTTGTGCCATCAGGATCGCGTCTCCGTCGTGCACGGCGATCACCTCGTCGAGTTCGTCGAGATGGACTATCGCTGGAATGAACTCGTCCGAAATGCCCTGGATCCTATGGCTTCCGACCTTGTATCCCGTGCTCATCGTCGGAGATTCGGCGGGTTCAAGAGGATAAAGCCGGATCTCGGGATTCTTCTCGCGAAGGTACTTGCCCGTGCCCATTATCGTGCCGCCCGTTCCTACGCCCGCTATGAAAGCGTCCGGTGTAAGGGAATGTTCTTTAAGCTGATACCAGACCTCCGGGCCTGTTGAGCGGTAATGCGCCTCGGAGTTCGCCGTATTCGAGAACTGGTGAGGCAGGAAGACCGAAGCTCCTTCCGAACTCAGGCAGTCCGCCTTTTCGATACATCCTAAGAATCCGCCCTCCTCCTTGCTGACAAGGACGATCTCAGCACCAAAACTCTTTATCAAAGCGATCCGCTCGCGGCTCATCCAGTCAGGCATATGGATCACCACATTGTGTCCGAACGCTTTCCCGATCGCGGAGAACGAAATGCCTGTGTTGCCGCTTGTCGCTTCCGCTATCAGATCTCCTTTGCTGAGTGCGCCGGTGCGATACCCTTCTTTGAGAATGTGAAGCGCCATCCGGTCCTTTATCGAACCGGTCAGGTTCATATGCTCGGCCTTGGCGAAAACGCGCACGAACCGACCTTTGTACTTTAGGTCGATCTCGAGTAACGGTGTGTTGCCGACCATCTGGTCAAGCACGCTTGTTCTCAGGTTTTCTATCATCAGCTATCCGCAGAGCACGGCGCCGCCGTTGATGTTAACTATCTCGCCGGTTATGTGTTGCGACCAGTCCGAAAGCAGGAAACAGATGGACAGCGCGATGTCGTCTGTAAGCGCCACCCTCTGCAGAGGGATCGATTCGAGCACGGACTGTTTATAGTCCTTGTCCTCGAACACCGGGCGGACCATCGCTGTCTCGATCCACCCCGGAGCGATGCAATTCACCCGAACCGACGGCGCCAGTTCGGTCGCAAGCCCTTTTGTGAATGAGATCTGTCCGCCCTTCGAAGCCGCGTAATTTGTGTAATTTGCCTCGCCGCGCTGGCCGGCGGTCGACGAAACGAGCACGATCGAGGCGCCCTCGCTCTTCTTCATCGCGGGCACGCAGCACTTCGACATCGCCCACGCGGACTTCAGATTCGTATTGAGGACCTTGTTCCAGGTTTCCTCGGTCATCTCCTCGATCGGAGCGCCTTCCCAGATCCCCGCGTTCAATACCAGAAGATCGATGCTTCCGAATCTTTCCAGCGCCGCGTCAGCGAGCTTTCGCGCCTGCGTGAACTCGGATACGTCAGCCTGAACCGCGATCGCGTCAACTCCTTTCTCTTTGCACAGTTTCACGACCTCATTGGCGTGGTCTTCCGCCTTGAGGTAATTGACGACAATGTTGGCGCCGCCCTCCGCGAGCCTCAGCGCAGTGGCCCTTCCGACCCCGCGACTCGCTCCGGTAACTATCGCCGTCTTTCCCTCAAAAAGGTTACGCGGCAGGGCAACGTATTTCTTGACCATAACTTTGTTGATTATTGTAAGTGTTATAAACTTTTGACTGAAAAAACTCAAAGCAGCACAGCACCGCAGCCCCCGTTTTGGCTTAGTTTCACAAGAATATGAAAGAAACAGCCGCATTCGACGACCAGGCAGTCGCCTGGACCCCATCAGAAGAAGTGATTGCCGGTTCCGAGCTCTTTCGATTTATGAAATTGCTCGGCATTTCTGCGTGGGACGAACTCTACGCGCATTCGACAGCGGACGTCGGGAAATTCACCGAGGAGGTCCTGGATTTTCTCGACATACGGTTCGATCCGCCGTATGAGAAAGTACTGGACACTTCGGAAGGCATCGAGTGGGCGAAGTGGTGCGTGGGCGGAGGACTGAACATTACCGAAACGTGCCTCGACCGATGGGCTGACGGGGAGACGCGAAACCGTCCCGCGATAGTCTTTGAAGGCGAGGAAGGGCGGGAGGAAACGGTACTGTACGGGGAACTGCTGAGACAGGTCGAATGGTGCGCGGCAGGTCTTCGCGAGAACGGCATCGGCAAAGGCGACGCGGTCGGGATCCATCTTCCGATGATGGTCGAGACAGTCGTCGCGCTCCTTGCGATCAATCGCATCGGCGCGATCGCGGTGCCGGTCTTCAGCGGGTATGGAGTTTCGGCGATCGAGGCGCGAATGAACGCGGTCAAAGCGAAAGCGCTTTTCACCTGCGACGGGTTTCCGAGGCGCGGAAAGAACGTCAACGCTTTCAAGGTGGCTTACGAGGCGGTCGAAAAATGTCCGTCGATCGAGCGGGTGATAATCGTCAACCGTCTGACCGAAGAGCCTGTGTTCTCCAGTCCTGATCCGAAATTCATCCATTACAAAAGCCTGATCGACCTGTTCGGCAAGAAACATACAGACCTCGGCACAGCGGAGAAGACGGCGGCAAACGATCCTCTGATAATTCTTTACACGTCCGGCACGACAGGCAGGCCGAAAGGCATCGCTCACGTCCACTGCGGTTTTCCGATCAAGGCAGCGCAGGACATGGCGTTTGGGACGGACGTGGGTCAGGGCACCCGGATCTCGTGGGTTACGGATATCGGCTGGATGATGGGCCCGTGGCTGATCTACGGAACGCTGATTATCGGGGGCACGATCGTCATTTACGACGGCTCGCCCGATTATCCGGAGCCGGACCGGATGTGGGAGTTCTGCGCGAAACACCGCGTAGAGATCCTCGGTATCTCGCCGACACTCGTCCGCCTTCTTTCAACGAAGGGCGACGATCTTCCCAAAAAACACGATCTTTCGCACCTGCGTGCGTTCGCTTCGACCGGCGAGCCATGGAACCCTGCTCCCTGGTACTGGCTGTTCGAGAAGGTCGGCAATTCGAAACTGCCGATAATCAACTACTCGGGCGGTACGGAGATCTCGGGCGGCATTCTGATGGGCAATTTTCTACTTCCGCAGAAACCCGGTTCTTTCCCGGCTCCGTGTCCGGGGATCGCGGCTGACATTCTCGACGAGGAAGGAAATTCGGTCGGACCGGGCGAGGTCGGTGAACTCGCCATCCGCGACACCTGGATCGGGATGGCGCGCGGCTTTTGGGGAGAACGAGAGAGGTATCTGGACACATACTGGAGCCGCTTTCCGGGAATCTGGGTTCACGGCGATTTCGCGATGCGGGACTGCGACGGCCACTGGTACATACTCGGTCGCTCGGATGACACTTTGAAGGTGGCGGGAAAACGGGTGGGCCCGGCGGAGGTCGAGAGTTTGCTTGTCGCCGACGAACGCGTCACGGAGGCGGCGGTGATCGGAGTGCCGGACGAGATCAAGGGCACGGCGATGGTCGCGTTTTGCGTGCT
>JAHEEZ010000405.1 GCA_024640445.1 Acidobacteriota bacterium
GCCTGTCTTGGCGCAAGGGTCGTAAAGCCGGGCTGACCGGACTGGCGTACGTTTATCTCGATCCAGCGGTCTGTGCCGGGGAATTGCGCTCCGAAATCAAGTGTAACCGTAAACGCACCGTCGGAAACGCTGACGGTATTCGCAGCGATGACCGGTCCGAGTTGGGTCCCGCCGCTAAACTGATCGAAGAGCCGGAACTCGAAATCATAATTCCCATTGGCGGCGGCTCCATTTTCCTGAAGCGCGCCCTGGTACTTGAAGGCAGTCGATTGTCCATGAATGCAGACTGTCAAGGCTGCAAAAACAAGAAGCGTCGCTAGTAAAGTTCGCGGCATAGGTCGGTGATCCCCCTCTTGGTATTACCTAAAAATCTTCCCCGTTCAGACGATATGAGCTAGAATTGCGAAGAATCGGACTTGGAGATTACGATAGGTGCACCATTTATACTTAATATGTGGCGATCCTGTCATTTGATATTTGTTTCTTTTTTCTTCGTGTTATTTGTGAAGCCGGTAAATCATTGAGCAACAATAAGTTATATAAATTCGGCGGATTCGAGCTCGATGCGGAACTGTTGGTCCTTTACCGGCAGGGGGAGGTCGTTGCGCTAAGACCGAAGGCGCTTGAGACGCTTTCTGTGTTCGTCAGGAGCAAGGGCGCGGTGGTCTTGAAAGATGACCTGATCGAGAAAGTGTGGCCGGATACTTTCGTCGAAGAGAACTCGCTTTCCAGGAATGTACACGAACTGAGAAAGGCGCTTTCCTCGCTAGAAGCAGGCGATTATGTTGAGACAATCCCAAGGCGCGGATACCGATTTATTCCAGAGGTCACGGTTTCCGGCGGATCGGATGACGATTCTCCAAATGACAAAACTTCAACTGTCGATGCTTTAGGAGCATTGGCGCCATCACACCGTTCTCCTGTTCGGTGGCACTTCATCACTATCGTTCTTCTCGGTGTCTTTCTTGTTTCTAGCTTCACTATCTGGTGGGGCTTCAGCAGTTACGGAAGGCTGTCCGACATACCGCTGAACAAAAGGGACTTCCGCAGCGTCGCGATCCTGCCTCTGAATCCGCTCGTCGAGGGCGAGGAAAATGAGATCCTTTCTATGGGGCTGAGCGATCAGTTGATCAGCAAGATCGCGCGCCTCAATCTGTTTGCGGTGCGGCCTCTGAGCTCTGTGAGGAAATACAAGGACCCGGAACGCAACGTGCTCGAGATAGGCGAGGAACTTGGTGTGGATGCGGTCCTGACAGGCACATTCTTCAGGAACAATGGAAGGATCAAGATCAACATGCGGCTTTTGGACGTCCGCGATGGCGCCCAGATCTGGACACGGTCCTTTGAAGAAGCCGAAGAAGATCTTATTCGGCTGCAGGAAGTGGTTGCGATAGACGTAGCAAATAGCCTGGTGGACGTTCTGACCGTTGACGAATCACGTCGACTTAAGAAGCGCGCTACCGAAAACCCGGAAGCGTACAAACTGTATTTGGAAGGCAAGTTCTTTGCGGATAAGCGAAGCGAAAAGGGCTTGGTAAAGTCGATCGAGTTGTTTGAGCAGGCCTACAAGCTTGATCCGGAATTCGCGGAGGCGTATGTCGGGTTTGCTGATGCGAACTGGCTCCGTACAGAAGGCATGCGGGGTTATTCTTCTCCGAACGAGCTTGTGCCCCGGATACGAGCGGCGATCCGGCGAGCTTTGGAACTGGACCCTGAACTGGCGAGCGCCTACACGACTCTCGCGGACATACAGATGTACCAGGACTGGGACAGTCGTTCCGCTGAAAAGAATTTCAAGAAGGCAATCGAACTTGATCCCAATCTGGACAAGGCTCATCACTGGTACGCCTGGCTTTTGCTTGCGGAGGGAAGGATCGAAGAGGCGAAGAAGGAGATGGAGACCGCGAGCCAGCTTAATCCCACTTCGCTTGTGATCGCGACCGAAATCGGCTACCCCTGGTTCGGAGACAAGGACTACAAGGAGGCGGTTTCGCGTTTCCGATCCGCCACCAGGTTGGATGATACATATCTGGATGCCCACATCGGACTTTTCAGGGCGTTTTTGGAACTCGGCGATCGGAGCGGGATGAAGACGGAGCTTGAGAAGATCAGGGAGCTGACTGCATCTGATGCAACCGTGTACCTGTATTGTCTTGGGCGAAGTCAGGCGTTTGATGGTGACCTGAACGCCGCCCGGAAAACGCTGGCGACGCTTATTCGGAGACGGGAAAGCGGTGAATATGTTTCGCCCGTCTATCTTTCCGTATTGTCGATAGACACCATTCAGGAACCTGAAGCGTTCAGATGGCTGAAGGAAGGTCTTGAAGAG
>JAHEEZ010000406.1 GCA_024640445.1 Acidobacteriota bacterium
CATTACGACGAAGACGATGAAGCCCTGGACAATTGGATAAAGCAATAACTGCATAGATCAGGCGCGGTCCCTCAAATAGAACTAATACACGATAAACGCTCCAAAGACGAAATCAAACCCAATGCAAATGCCGGGATATTGTTCCGGGACATACGGGGTCTGAAGCCGTCCGTGGAATCCTGCGTCCCAATAGATATGGGCGAGCCATCCAAGCGCAAGTACTCCCGGACTGATTTTCCATCCGACATCGGCGACAATCGAGAACAGAAGTACCCCCGCGGTCTCAAAACCGAGAAAACCATATGTGGCCGTATCTGAGAACATGCCGGCGGCGGCGAATACAAAATAGATGGCCGCCGCCGCGAAAAGAGTTATCGCGAAATAGCCTCGCAGAAAGCTGTCTCCGCGTCTTGCGAACGGCAAGATCGCCAGGACGCCGAGCCCTGCTCCGATGACGATCTGGAGATACGGCGAAAGCGGCACCCCTTACCCCCTCCTTCCGAAGATCGCAGTTCCGACGCGGACCATCGTGGCGCCTTCTTCGACCGCCGTCTCAAAATCGTGGCTCATTCCCATCGAGAGGTCTCCGATCCCGCCGCTGAAAGCGCCCTTTGTCTTGAGGTCATCCCGGATCTCCCTGAGTCGCCTGAAATATGGCCTGACCATCTCCACATCTTCAAGAAACGGCGGGATCGTCATCACACCGTCAAGCCTTAGGTTTCGACATTTGTTGATCTCATAGATAAGTTCTTCCGCCTCTGATTCCGGTATGCCCGATTTCGTCTCCTCACCGGCGAGGTCGATCTGGACCAGGACGGGAAGCGGGGCCTGTCTTTCTTCGCCGGCGATACGGTCTACACGCTGCGCGAGATCGAGAGAGTCGATGGTTTGGATGACATCGAAACTACGGACTGCTTTCCGCACCTTGTTCTTCTGAAGATGGCCTATCAAATGCCATTCGCAACGAAGCATCCCCATCTCGGCGATCTTGTTTTCGCCTTCCTGGACCTTGTTCTCGCCGAAAACACGCAAGCCGGCCTCGACGACTTCCCGCACCGCCGAAACCGTATGGGTCTTGCTGACCGCAATTAGTTTGATCTCTTTCGGGTCGCGGCCCGCTGCAAGGGCCGCGGAGGCGATCCGTTCGCGCACGGCGGCAACGCGTATGGCTATCTCGTTTGTCATCACCGTCAATCATAGATAAACCTCGTACAACTAGGCAATTCGGTTTGGAAGGCTTTCCACCGGAATATGGCCTGCATCCTTGATACTCCTTTGGTCGAGGTTGTATATTAGGTTTCGCTCCAATACATGCGGATGTGGCGGAATCGGTAGACGCGCGGGTCTCAGAAGCCCGTGAGAGCAATCTCGTGGAAGTTCAAATCTTCTCATCCGCACCATTTCTATTCCCAGACCGAAAGACATTCTCCGATGAAAGAAGAATTCCTGAAGGCCGTTGAAGCTCATCGGGAGGAATTCGGCGTGTCTTTTGGAGGCGAAGCGTTGGAAGTGCTGGGGAACTACTACGAGTTTCTGATCTCAAGGAATGACGTCCTTCATCTGGTAGCTCCGTGTTCGCCCGAGGAATTTGCGGTCCGTCACATCCTTGAGTCGCTTTTCATTTCAAATCTGATCCCGAACGGCGTTCCGGTCGCGGATGTAGGGTCCGGTGGCGGCCTTCCTGGGATTCCGCTGGCGATCGCGCGAGACGACATTCGGGTGATCCTTATAGAATCAAAGGCGAAGAAGGCCTCTTTTCTCGACGACGCGATAAAGGAATGTGGAGTCGACAGCCGGGTGAAGGTCATTAACAGACAGTTCGACGAAAGCCGTCTTCCCGCGAATTGCGTCGTTATAGCGAGGGCTTTGGACAAGTTCCCGGTCAGGCTTCCCAGGCTTGTTAAGTGGGCAGGGAAACGGATGATGATCCTTTTCGGAGGGCCGGGCCTTGAAGACGCGCTTGCCGCAAATCGGACCAGGTTCAAAAAGGTGTTGATCCCGCGGTCAGAGCAGCGCTTCGTGTTCGTGGTCGGCGCGCCGATCGCCTAGCGATCTGTTTAGCCCGACTCTTGTGGCACGCTCCCTGACGGTCGCGTTTCCGCCTTTCTCCATTCACTTTTCACGATTCACTATTCACGATCCACCGGCACGCTCCCTGACGGTCGCGTTTCCGCCTTTCTCCATTCACTTTTCACGATTCACGATCGACCGGCACGCTCCCTGACGGTCGCATTTCCGCCTTTCTCCATTCACTTTTCACGATTTACGATCGACCGGCACGCTCCCTGACGGTCGCGTTTCTGCCTTTCTCCATTCACTTTTCACGA
>JAHEEZ010000168.1 GCA_024640445.1 Acidobacteriota bacterium
GAACGCGATCTGCTCTATCGTTTCCGAGATGAACTCAGGCACTTCCAGCTTAAAGCCCTCCATTCCCTCACGGGCTGTCCACGCCTCCTGCGCGGTGATCGCGACGCCCGTCTGAAGTTCTTTTGGATAATGCGTGTGTATCTCGGCGCCAATGCGGTCTTTTAGCGGTGTGATGATCTTTCCCCGCGCCGTGTAATCTTCCGGGTTTGCCGAAAACACGAGCATGACGTCAAGAGGAAGGCGGACCGGATAGCCTTTTATCTGTACATCGCCCTCCTGCATGATGTTGAACAATCCGACCTGGATCTTGCCGGCCAGATCCGGCAGTTCGTTCATCGCGAAGATGCCCCGGTTCGCACGCGGAAGCAGTCCGAAGTGGATCGTCAGTTCGTCGCTGAGCAGATGGCCGCCTTTTGCAGCCTTTATAGGGTCCACGTCGCCGATGATGTCGGCGATAGTCACATCCGGTGTCGCGAGTTTCTCGACAAACCTGTTTTCCCGCGTCACCCAGTCGATCTTCGTTTCGTCACCGTGGACATCGACCTGGTGCCGGCCGTAAGCACTGAGCGGACCAAATGGGTCGTCGTTGATCTCGGAACCTTCGACGATAGGGATCTCCTCATCGAGCAGCGCGGCAAGCTGCCGGATGATCCGGCTCTTTGCCTGGCCGCGCAGACCGAGAAGTATGAGGTTATGTTTGGCCAGCACCGCGTTGACGATCTGGGGGATCACCGATTCGTCATAGCCGACGATGCCCGCGAATAGTTTCTCCCCGGACCTCAGTTTTGCGATAAGATTCGCCCGCATCTCGTCCTTGACGGATCGCGGTGCATACCCGCTCTTCTTGAGCTCGCCGAGTGTCTTTGGTCTTGCTTTTGTCATTGCTTTATCTGATTCGATCTAACATCGGCCGGTGTCTTCGCCGAGCGCACCTAATCTTCATTAGTGATTGTCAGTTTACCAAAATCAACCTGCTCCCCGCGCGTGACCTTGTCGAGAAACTCACGGAACTCCCGCGCCTCCTTGATCTTCCGCTGCCTGTCCCGTTCCTTCGCATCAAGAAACTTCTCGCCCTTAAAGGGCGCGTTCTTCAACGATTCGATCCAGCCGTACAGTTGCCTTGAGACTTTTTCCGCGTCGTGACGGAGAGAGAGTACCTGCTGCTTCTTTATCTTGAACGCCCTCATTCTCCCGAATATATGCGTTATCGATCTGCATTCGCCGCAAGAACCGCGAGCAATGTACAAGAAATGGATCAGTTCAGAGTTCGATCCGCGCTCGAAACCCTCCGCAATGTTGTTCGAGATGGAGATCGAAGCGCGTTCGATCTGCGACTTCAGGTCGCCGAGACCACTGAGGATCGCCCTGGACCCGGATGTGAATTCGAGAACGTCAACAGCAAAGGCGATTGAATCGTTCCAGACCGGCAGGTCTTCAAACCGTTTGTATTTCATTGAGGTACTCCTAGGGGTTGTGAGTTACTCCTGAGAGCAAATGTGTGTTGTCGTCTCGTATGCGCGGATCTGCGGTGTGTGAGGGCGTTTCACGCGCACGTTATGAGAAAAGACAGGGCGGATGGTAGCAATATCGGTCACTTGGGGTCAAGGGTCAGGGAGGAAGGATTCTAGATTTCAGATTACAAATTTCAGAATGAGTAAATTTCAGCAAGGGGATGTCACGTCAGGGATTTCAAACCTCACATCTCAGATTTCATATCTCAGATTACAAATTGCGGACTCTATGACTTAGAAAGAGCGAGTCAAAATGACTTTCTTAGGCTCTTTCTCTTAAACTTTGTAATTTGAAATATGAGATCTGAGATAAAGCCTCTGAAATATGAAATCCTACCCCCTCTTCACCCCGATCAGGTAATGAACCGGTTCCTCACCGATAACGCGGGCCGAATGATATGTGTTCGCGGGCATAAGATCTCTGTCGCCGGCCTCTAGTATCACCGTGCCCCAGCGCTCGATAGTCAATTCAAGCGAACCCGAAATGACCCAGTGCGACTGTTCCTCTCCGTGAGAGTGCACCGGATACACCGCATCCGGCTGATCGCACCACTGAAAGACCGAAAAACCCTCCTGTTCGAGCAGATACCTGAGCATCGCCGGATTCGGCGTGTTCAACTCCCTCCATTTCTCAACCCTGTATTCCACCTGCATGAACCATCCTGGCGACTGAATTTGGGTTATTGTGTTCTAACTCATTAGCCGCTTCAGCATCAAGATCTGGCCTTTATGCTGGGCTTCATGGTCAATCAAGTGATGGAGAATCCAGCGAAGGCTGAATTCCTGTTTCGTACCGTCCTTTCGCTCGCGTACAAAAAATCGTTCAAGACCCTCATCGGCAAAAGAGGACAAGGCGTCGCGGGTCATTGCACTGACGCGGTCAAGTTCTCCGATGCATTCTTCCGAGGTCATTTCGGCAGGCGGCTCACAGCCTTCCTCAAACACATCCCAAAAGACGGTTTCCTTCAGTTCAGCGTCTACATCGCGACCGCCTACCACGCATTGGATCCACCACCATTCGGCCTCGCCGCAGTGCAGCACCAATTGGGCTATTGAATGAGTATCAGGACGCAGTCTTGAGTGGAGCTGTTCAGTGGAAATATCCCGAACAACATCCCGCAGCTGTGACCTGACCTCTTCCATTCCGGCGAGATAAAAACCGATCTCTGGAGCGATGCCCTCGGGCGGGGTAAGCGTGATACTTTCTGTTTCCATAGGAGGGAATGATTGTTCAGGAATGGATAGGATTGCAAGGGAAGAATTAAGTTTGCAGACACGTGATAGCGGCTCCGCCGCCCGGAGCATTCGGCCCGAGCAACGAAAAAGGGCGGGAACAATCCCCGCCCAGCATTTCCGATCGACTTTCTTCTGACTTCTCACAGGAGCCCGCGCTTACGCTTGGGCTGCCGACTTCTGACTTCTGTCTTCTGTCTCCTGACTTCTGTCTCCTGGCAGGAGCCCGCGCTTACGCTTGGGCTGCCGACTTCTGACTTCTGTCTCCTGTCTCCGGTCTCCGGTCTTCTGTCTCCTTATGAGGCACGCTCCCTAACGGTCACGTTTCCGCCCTGTTGTCCTCTTACATTGAACATTGAACCGCAGGGCGGGTACAGGTCCCGCCCCTACATATTGTATCCATTCGCCGCGATCAGTCCGTCGGCGATCCTTCTGCGGGCGGCGATCGTGTTGACCGGAGCGTTATTCTTCGTGAACCGCTTTAGCGCCGCCAGCATCATTCTCAGTTCGTCTCCCTCCGCGAATCCAGCCAGCGTGTTTTTGGCAGTCTGCTCGACCCTCTGGATCGCGTCATTACAGAAGACGGATGCCGCGTCGATATACTTTGCCGCCGCTTCCTCGCCGTTCTTCTCCGCATACTTAAGCGCGCGAAGACACGCGGTTTCCATCGAATAGGCGTCCATTATTATATCCGCGCAGCCGATAAGCACTTCCTGCTGGTTCTGTATGTCGGCCATATATTTTTGGGCCGCGCTTCCGAGCACCATAAGCGCCACTTTCTTGGCGTTCCTCGCCAGCTTCGTCTCGTTCACAAGCGTCCCCTCGTCAACATCGAAACTGATCTGAGGATTCAGGATCTCGTCCTGAAGCGCCTTCGCCGCCTTCAAAAGCCCGATCTCGCCTTTCATCGCGCGCTTCAGAAGCATTCCCGGGATCAGCATGCGGTTGATCTCGTTCGTACCCTCGAAGATCCGGTTGATGCGCGCATCGCGGTATGCCTTTTCAGCTGGATAATCGGCCGAATAACCGTATCCGCCGTAGATTTGGACCATCTCGTCGACCACGTAATCGAGGGCCTCCGAACAGGCGACCTTGTTGATGGAAGATTCGACCGCGTATTCTTCGATCGACTTCAGCTTCTTCTCGTGGTCGGAACCATCGCCGATCAGCGAATCGATCATACCAACCGTCCTGTACGTGATGCCTTCAGCAACCCAGGTCCTGATCGCCATCTCGGCGAGTTTGTGTTTGATCGCGCCGAAGCCGGAAATGGGCTGGTTGAACTGCTGGCGTTCGTTTGCGTATTTCACCGACTGGTCGAGAGCGAGTTTTGCGCCGCCTGTGACGGAGGCGCCTAGCTTGAAGCGTCCCACGTTCAGAATATTGAGCGCTATTTTTGCGCCGTCACCGATATTCCCAAGAAGATTCCCGACTGGTATTACCGCGTCTGAAAGGATCAAAGGTGTTGTCGATGAAGACTTGATCCCCATCTTGTGTTCCTCGTTTCCTGGGTGACAGTTCTCGCTGCGCTCAACAACGAACGCCGAGAACTTCTCTTTCTCCCCGTCGACCTTCGCGAAGACTATGAACACATCAGCAAATCCGCCGTTTGAGATCCACATCTTCTCGCCGTTGAGAACATAGTTCTCGCCGTCTTCGGTCAACTTAGCGTTGCATTTCGCGCCGAGCGCGTCCGAACCGCTTCCCGCTTCAGAAAGGCAGTAAGCAGAAACCACTTCGCCCGCCACTATCTTCGGGATCCATTTTTCACGAAGCTCTTCCGAACCGAAATAGAGTATCGGAAGCAGGCCGATCGATGTCTGAGCGCCGAAGGTAGTTCCGAACCCGCCGCCACGGCCGATATTCTCAGCGATGACGACCCCTGCGATCTGATCCAATCCGAGACCTCCGTACTCTTCCGGGATAGTCGCTCCAAGAAGACCGAGTTCGCCCGCTTGCGCGACGAGCTGTCTCGCGACCTCCCACGCGTGGTTCTCCATCGCGTCGATCTGCGGGGTTACCTCGTTGTCGACGAATTCCGCCGTCGTATCGCCGATCATCCTGTGTTCTTCAGTAAGATCCTCGGGTGTGAAGATCTCGTCCGCTGCGCTGTTCTCTATCAGGAACGCGCCTCCCTTGATGTATTCCTTTTCCATTTTCGTTTCCATTGTTTTCTTTAACAGCGGTGAAGCGGATGGAAGGGATTGGCAATGTTTCAGGGGTCATAGATCAGGTTTCAACGCACGCGCTGCACGTGTTGAGCGTTGCCGCCCTAAAACTATTGCCGACTTCCTTCGGGACGATATCCGCAGATCGTTACCTGGTCCGTATTCAGTGATTCCTGATACTTGATACCTGATCCTTGAACCATGCCTTTCATCCCCTTAATCCCTGTCGATTCCTCCACCTAGATCTTCTCAAAAATTCCCGCGGCGCCCATTCCGCCGCCTACGCACATCGTCACCATTCCGTACCTCACGTCCCTTCGTTCCATTTCACGGAGTATGGTCGCGGTAAGCTTTGCTCCAGTGCATCCGAGAGGATGCCCGAGAGCGATCGCACCGCCATTGACGTTTATGATCTCCGGATTCAGTTCGAGCAATTTGATAACGGACAAGGCCTGCGCGGCGAACGCCTCGTTGAGTTCGATCACGCCTATGTCTTCGATCGAGAGCCCGGCAAGCTTTAGTGCCTTGGGGATCGCATAAACGGGTCCGACCCCCATCTCTTCCGGAAGACAACCGGCAGTGGCATACGCGACGAACCGCGCGAGCGGCTTGACGCCCATTTCCGACGCCTTTTCCGCCGACATGACCACTGACGCTGCGGCGCCGTCGGACATCTGGGAAGCGGTTCCCGCGGTTACGCTGCCCTTCGCGTGAAAGACCGGACGGAGTCTTGCGAGGCCCTCCATCGACGTGTCCGTCCGTACTCCCTCATCCTGTTCGAAGACGATCTCCTTCCGGCGCGCCCTGCCGTTTTCATCGAGTTCATCGACGAATACATTGAGCGGCACGATCTCGTCCTTGAAGTGTCCGGCTGCGATGGCAGCCGCCGCCTTCTGATGGGAACTAAGGGAGAACGCGTCCTGCTCTTCCCGGCTGATCTCGTATTTGCTCGCGAGCGCCTCCGCGGTGAGACCCATGTTCAGGTAATAGTCCGGATACGAATCCACAAGTTTTGGATTCGGTCTGAAGACGTTGCCGCCCATCGGAATCATCGACATCGTCTCAATACCGCCTGCGACAATGATCTCCGATCCGCCGGTGCGGATCCTGTCGGCTGCGATGGCGATCGACTGCAGGCCCGACGAGCAAAAACGGTTCACCGTCATCGCCGGAACCTCGACGGGAATTCCCGCCTCGATCGCCGCTGTCCGGGCGAC
Source organism: Acidobacteriota bacterium (assembly GCA_024640445.1). Lineage (GTDB taxonomy): Bacteria > Acidobacteriota > Blastocatellia > Pyrinomonadales > Pyrinomonadaceae > Aridibacter. Next base: position 6,130 of record JAHEEZ010000168.1, read on the forward strand.
GTTCATACCCTGTTCCGCTTCCGGAAAAGCGCAGCCCATTATCACGTCGTCGATCTGAGAAGGCTCGAGGCCTGCAACACGATCAAAGGCGCCTTTTATCGCGGCCGCGCCCATGTCATCGGGACGCGTGTTCCTTAATGTGCCTTTCGGCGCTTTTCCCACGGCCGTACGCACGGCCGAGACGATTACTGCTTCATTCATAGTTCAATGCTCAAGGATCAAAGATCATGTATCAATGATCGGGTTTTAGAGATCACGGTCTAAGTGTCATTGACCGATGATCGTCGGCTTAATGTTCAGAACCCCGTCAGTACTCACCACTCATCACTCATCACCCAGTCCTCATCACTCATCACTGAGCCTTTTCGATCTGTCCCAGCCTTCGCAGAAGCGGCGTCATCGTAAGGCCCTGGGCGAATACCGAAAATGCCACGACGCCGAATGTCACGGTCAGAATCTCCGAACGGTACGGAACCGTCTCGGGAATTCCAAGCGCAAGTGCCAGTGCAAGCGCTCCTCTCAGACCTCCCCAGAACATAACGTGCTGATGGGCGCCCTCAAGTTTCCACCGCGAAGCCGTGAACAACAGCGAGATCGGATAGATGGCAACGGCTCTTGCGATGATTACCGCGGCCACGGCTATTCCGATGGTCAACGCACTCTTTCCAAAATCCTGATACGCCTCGTTTACGCCGAGGATAATGAAGACGAGGGTGTTTACAACGAACGCCGCGAATTCCCAGAAGGACTCGATCGACTCCTCTCCCTTGTCCGAAATGAACCCAAGAGTCGAGGTATTTCCGGCAAGCAGTCCGGCCGTCATTGTCGCCAGCACACCCGAGAGGTGGAATTGTTCCGCCACCCAGAACGATCCAAAAGCCGCGACGCTCGTCAGCGCAAGTTCGACCAGGTGATCGCGGGTCCTGCCCGAGATCAGCAGACAGCCGCCGCCGACTACCAGGCCTATAACGATTCCACCGAAGATCGAAAGGAACAGCTTTCCTGCCACCATTTCGAACGAAAGCGACTGACCCATCGCAAACGCGAGCGCCACAGTGAAGGCGACCGCGGCGGTCGAATCGTTGAACAGTGATTCGGCTTCAACAAGCACCCTGAGTCTGCCCTGCACCCCTGCTTCCTTGAATGTTGCAATCACCGAAACCGGGTCGGTTGCTGCGATCAGCACTCCGAAAAGCACCGCCATCGGCCACTCCCAGCCGGCGCCGAAATGCATGAATGCCGCCGTTACACCAGCTGACAGGATGACTCCGACGGTTGCGAACGTCGCGACCGGAAAAAGATCGCTCTTCAGCTCCTTCCAGGGAATGTATAGAGCTGCTTCAAAGATCAGGGGCGGCAATAGCACCTTGAACAAGAGTTCTTTGTTGAACGGCACCGAAATCGTCAGCGGAACAGCGGCGAGAATGACGCCCGCGACAACAAGTCCCACTGTGTAAGGAAACCGGAACCTGCGTGCGATGATCGCAACCACCGCGCCGATAAGCAGTATCAACTCGATCGCCTCGATGCTCAGCCCTTCCGGTTCCGCGCCCAATGCCGCTTCAGCAAACATAGATTCAATAACCGCTTCAGATCCCGGCCGCTATTTTCTCGACCTCAAGAATTTCCCCGATGACGCGTGGCGGGATCTCGATGAGGAAACCTCTTTTACCACCGTTGATCCATATCTTCTCAAGATCGAATATGGACTTTTCAGCAAGCACGCGCATGGAATTCCGGAGCCCGAACGGAGAAGTTCCTCCGAAAAGATATCCTGTAAGCCTGTGCGC
>JAHEEZ010000169.1 GCA_024640445.1 Acidobacteriota bacterium
ATACAAAGGCGCCCAGGGAATGGCTGGAAGAGGAGGTCGCGTTTCTTCAATCGATAGCCGGCCAGCTTGCGATCGGGTACCAGTACACAAGTCTCTACGTCACGCAGGAACAGGAGACACGCCGGACCAACGCGCTTCTCGAGATCGCGAACACCCTCAACTCGCACTCTGATTTCAAGGTTCTTACCTCAAAGGTGCTTGAACGCGCGGTCAGCCTTGTAGGCGCCGATTACGGCGCGCTGGGCGTCCTTGACCAGTCCGGAAAAAAGATCTCGCTTGCGACATTCATATCCGCTGAAGGAAAAGAGCCTAACAAGGTCCTGCAGATGATCGACGAGTACGGCCAGTCGCTGGACATCGAGCCGTTCCCGGTACTTGGCGACATCATGCGCGAAGGCAAGACGCTGAAGCTTTTCAATTCGCAGCTGCCCCTGCCGATTCGCTTGATTTTCAACTCGCAGCTCGGCGGAAAAGCGGCGCTTGTTTCGCCTGTGCGCGTCGGCGGTCAGGCATTCGGACTTCTGGGCTTTGTCTGGAGCGAGGAACCGGAGAAGGGATTTGAAGACCACGAGATCGCGCTTGTGGAAGGAATTTCTGATCAGATCGGGACGGCGCTTGAACGCGACCAGCTTTCCGCCGAGATCATGCGTTTGAAATCGGAACTCTATGAACGGCACCAGAGCAGGATCATAGGACAGGCGCCGAACATCACGAGGGCGATCGAGCTTGCGCTGAATGTCGCAGATACGAACACGACAGTTTTGATCCAGGGCGAATCCGGGACCGGAAAAGAGCTGATAGCCAATCTGATCCACTTCAATTCGGGCCGGGAAGCAATGCCGTACGTGAAGATCAATTGCGGTGCGATCCCGGAAACACTGCTCGAATCGGAGCTCTTCGGTCACGAGAAAGGCGCGTTCACCGACGCCCGTGCGACTCGAATAGGCCGGTTCGAGGAAGCGGACGGCGGAACGCTGTTCCTGGACGAGATCGGCGAGATGAGCCTTCCCGCGCAGGTAAAACTGCTGAGGGTTCTTCAGGAAGGCGAGTTTATGCGGATCGGCGGAAGCGACACGATCAAGGTGGATGTCCGCGTGGTGACCGCGACGAACATCGACCTTGAAAAGGCGATCGAGGAAGACAGGTTCCGAAAGGACCTCTATTACAGGCTGTCGGTGTTTCCGATCAATGTCCCGCCGCTTCGCGAGCGGCGTGAGGACATTCATCTGCTCGTCTTTCATTTTCTTGAACTGTACAAGGAAAAGTCCGGGCGCTTTGTTTCCGGGATCTCAAAGGAGGCGCTGACGGCGCTTGTGAATTACGAATGGTGGGGCAATGTCCGTGAACTTGAGAACGCCATCGAACGCGCGGTGATCATCGCCTCCGGAAGGCAGATCGAGGCGGTGGACCTTCCTGAAACGATAAGCCGGAAAGCGACCGAACTCCACGCCCAGGCCCGCGAAGAAAGGGCAAAGGCGGCGAGCGAAGGCCGCTCGATCGGACTCGAGCTCGAGTTGCCGGCTGCAATGAGCGAGGTAGAGGAACGGGTCATCAAGGCCACGCTCGACTACACTGACGGCGACAAATCTAATGCCGCGCGCCTTCTTAACATCGGCCGAAAGACACTTTACCGGAAGCTCGGGCAGTACGAAGAAAAGAACGGCAAATGAATCTCCCCGATTTTTCTTTCGCCCGGAGAGCCGCCGGTGATAACATCTCCCATCCCAGATTTCCAGGAGTACCCGCAATGAAGAGTCTTCGGATCACCGCTGTCCTGTTCGCGATCTTCCTGTTCGCCCTCACGGCATTCGCCCAGAAAATTCCCGCGCCCGCGCCTACGTTAGTCCCCGAGCAGCAGGAACCGGACGATGTTATCCGGATCAGTTCAGACCTTGTACTGATCGACGCGCTTGTAGTGGACAAAGACAACAACCAGGTCAGGGACCTTTCTCCGGACGATTTTGACATCTTCCAGGACGGCAAACGTCAGGAGATCACCTCCTTTTCGTATGTTGACGGGAAACAGAGAACGGTGACTGCCGCGGCGCCGAAGGCCGGCAAGAAATCGTTGCCGGTCCCTCCTGTGAGCGTCCGCGGAAATGACCTCGGACGCGTGATCACGTTCGTGATCGATGACGGAAATTGCCTGGCGACGATGGAGGGCCTGGCGACGGCGCGTGACGGAGTAAAGAAGTTCATCGCGAAGCAGATGCTCCCGGACGACAGGGTCGCGATCTACCGCACCCGCGGAGGCAGCAGCCTTCTGCAGATGTACACGTCGAACAAAGAGGTGCTGACCCGCGCGGTGAACAAGGTGAAATGGACGCCTTCAAGATGCGGTTCGGCGTTTGAGGCGGCGCGCGACAAGTCGACGCTAAAGGCGACCGGCGAGGGCGCCAGATCGTTTGAAAGCGAAGCCGACCGCGAGACCATGGAGAAGATCAACAAGAATGAGAGCGAGAACCAGGTGATCGGTACGGTCGGGGTGCTCGGATTCGTGGTCGACAGGCTTAAGGTTCTGCCGCAAAGAAAGCTCATCTTCCTGGTCTCGGAAGGTATCGTCACGCCATTCGGTTCAAGGGCATACGATGTGCTCAGGGACCTGACGGACAAGGCGACCAGGTCGCAGGTTGTGATCTACACGATCGGCACCAAGGGAGTGAGCATACCGGGGTTCATGTCCGCGCAGGACGAGGTCCTGCCTGGGATCATCACCGGAAGCGATGACACATACGCGCTGGCAGAATCGCGAAATGACGAGGAACGCGCCCTGAACGAAGGGATGTCTTATCTCGCTTACAGCACGGGCGGACAGTTTCTGCGGAATCAGAATTTTCTTGAGGTCGCGGTCGAAAAGGTGCTTGAAGTCGAAACGGGCTACTACCTTCTGGGCTATGAGCCCGATGGGGACACATTCAAAGGAAAGGAATACCACAGGATCGAGATCAGACTGAAGCGCCCGGATCTGCGGCTGACCTCGCGCAAAGGTTTTATCGGAAGGCCCGACGTCGAGGCCCGGGTAAGCAAGAAGAACGGCACGAATCCATTATATAAGGCGATCGCATCTCCGTTTGCCGAAAACTCGATGGACGTGCGTCTCACCGCGCTGGTGAAGAGCGGTGCGGGGAACGGCGGTACGGTCCGGGCGCTTTTCCATCTGGACGGTGCCGACCTGACATTCTCGGACGAGCCCGGCGGAATGAAGAAATGCGTCTTGAACGTTGTGATCGTGGCGCTTGATGAAAAGGGCAAGGTCGCGCAGGAATTCAACCGGACGTACCCGATCAGGGTTCCCGCGCGCGCCGTAGAAACGCTTCGCCGGTTTGGACTCGATTATTCAACAGACATCGAATTCCAAAAGTCCGGTTTCTACAGCCTGCGCCTGGCGGTTCAGGACGACCAGTCGAAACGACTCGGAAGCGCGGGAGATTATGTAGAGATCCCGAACGTCTCGAAGGCCGGGTTCTTTATCAATTCCCTGGTCACCACTGCTTTGGCGGACGGGGACAAGCCGCTGATCCCCAAAACGCGTCCGATCAACGCGGGATTCGCGCCTGTATTCCAGACGGAACTTCCCTCGATCAGGCAGTACAAGGCGGGGGAACCGCTTGCGTATGTTTACGACATTTACAACGCGAAAGCCGGCAAAGGGAACGGACGCCCTGACCTGAGTTCCAGGGTTCTCTTGTACAAGGACGGCGTGCTTCAGCGCGAGATCCCGAACTCACCTATCGAGCTCGATGCTGCAAACACGGGCGTGAAGATCGAGGACTACGCCTTTCTGAAGCTGGGAACGGACATCGATCCCGGCGAGTACATACTTCAACTGATCGTGACCGACAACGTGGCAAACAAAGTTTCCACGCAGTGGATCGATTTCGAGGTTATCCCATAGGCGGGTTAGAATCTCGAAGATGGACATAGTTGTTGGCACGGCAGGACACATCGATCACGGAAAGACCGCGCTGGTCAAAGCTCTGACCGGCGTGGATGCGGACCGCCTTCCAGAAGAAAAACAGCGCGGAATAACCATCGACCTCGGTTTTGCGGAACTCGAGCTCGGAGACCTGCGGATAGGATTCGTCGATGTGCCGGGCCACGAGCGGTTCGTCAAGAATATGCTTGCGGGCGCCGGCGGAATAGACCTTGTACTGCTCGTTGTCGCGTCGGACGAAGGCGTGATGCCGCAAACGCGCGAACACTTCGAGATCTGCCGCCTGCTTGAAACAAAGCGGGGGATGATCGCGCTTACAAAAACGGATCTCGCGGACGCCGAACTGCTTGATCTGGTCGAACTCGATGTCGCCGAACTGGTCGAGGGTTCTTTTCTGGAAGACGCTCCGGTTGTTCGCGTGTCGTCGAAGAGCGGCGAGGGCCTTGAGGAATTGAAGAGGTCACTCATCGAAACCGCCGCCGGCATTTCTCAGCGGAACGAAACGCTTTCGACCCGTCTTCCGATCGACCGCAGCTTTTCCATCAAGGGATTTGGCGCGGTGGTGACGGGGACCCTTTCGAACGGAACCATCTCGGTCGGCGACGAAATGGAGCTGCTTCCTACGGAAAAGCGCGTCCGCGTGCGCGGTCTTCAGACCCACGGCCGGCACGTCGAAACCGCTCACGCCGGCCAGAGAACGGCGGTGAACCTGGGCGGCGTCGATCATACGGAGATCGAACGCGGAATGACGCTTGCCGAACCGGGAGCATTCGGTACTACGCAGATCTTCGACGCCGCGATCGAGGTTCTTGCGAATTCCGCGAAACCGGTGAAGTCGAGACAGAGGGTCCGGGTTCACATCGGAACCGCCGAGGTGCTCGCCCGTGTTGATGTTCTAAACAACGAGCGACTAATTGAACCCGGAGAAAGCGGCTTTGCGCAGATCCGCCTTGAATCCCCAGTCTCCGCCGCGCCTTCGGACAGATTCATCATCAGGCGCTATTCGCCGCAGATAACCATCGCGGGCGGCAAGGTGCTCGATGCCGCGGCCTCAAAACACAAGAGAAGAGAATTGGAAGATGTGGGAGCGCGGCTCGAGCGGCTTTCGGGATTCGGATTAGAACCCGAGGCCGTCGCCGAATACGCCGTGGACTCCGCAGGAATCGGCGGGATCCTGTTCGATGAACTCAGGAGGCGGACAGGCATTCGGGCGGAAGTGCTGCGGGAAGAGATAGAGCGGATGAAAGGATCGGGCGCGGCGGTCGAAGCGGAGAAGCGTCTTGTGCCCGGATCCGATTTCAGCGCGCTGACCAAGAGCATGGTTGAAACTGTCAGGGCGCATCACGCTTCGGAGCCACTCTCGGCGGGTCTTCCGCGTGAAACGCTGCGCGAGAAGACGGCGGCGCATTTGTCCGGAGAGGTCTTCCGCGAAGCGCTCGCACGGCTCGAAAAGGCGGGAGAGATCTCGTCTGTGAAGGACCTGGTCCGGCTTAGTTCCCACAGCCGGGAATTATCCGCCGGAGCGAAGAAGGTTCTCGAGAGTCTTTCGGACGCTTATGGGAAGGCGGGCCTGCAGGTGCCGGGACTGGACGACGCCCTGGCGGACGCGTCGAAGGGAACCGGATTGTCGCGGGCTGAGGCGCGGCAGATCTTCCAGATGCTCGTCGATTCGGCGGAAATCCTGAAAGTGTCAGAGGATTTCTATTTTTCGAGGGGAGCGATAGAGGAACTGACCGGGCGTCTCAAAGAATATGCCGAGACCACAGCCGAAAACCGGCTGATTGGCGTGCCGGAATTCAAGGACCTGGCGGGGATCTCGCGGAAGTACGCGATACCGCTGCTCGAATATCTGGACGCGATAAAGATCACGCGCCGCGCGGGCGATAAGAGGCTGATACTCTGAGGACTGAGGGAAAAGAGATGAGTACTGAGAGATGAGGACTGAGAAATGAGGACTAAGTCGATCCGACGGAAGCCTGTCGAACGATTCGGGCGACAATCAATGCCCATTGGTCAATGATCAATGGGCATTGATCATTGAACTGCTACCTTCTCCGCACAATGTACTCGATGCGGCGATTGTCGAACCGGCCCTGTTCGGTCTTGTTGTCTGCCTTCGGTACCGATTCACCGTAGCCCCTCGTCGTCAGAAGCGTGGCCCTTACGCTGGCGATGTTGATCAGGAAATCTCTAACGGCTTTTGCCCTTCTTTCAGAGAGAGCCTGGTTGTCAGCGTCTGAGCCGCGGTCGTCGGTGTGTCCGCCGATCTCGATCACGACGCTGTCAGGCAGGTTCTTCATGTGCGTTGCGGCCTTTGTCAGGATCCGCTTGCGGGGTTCCGGAATGTCCCATTTGCCGGATTCGAAGTTGATGATCAGCCAATTGAGCGCCTTGACCAGGCGCTCAAGGTCCGGCGGATTCCCGAGCGTGTCGAGTATCTGCTCGGCACACCGCTCGCGGTCTTCGACGACCCTGGTTTGATCACACGCAGTCTCTGAAAGCGTGTTGTTGCCACTCGCGATATCTTCTCTGGAGCAGTTGGCGATGATCGGAGGCGGGTTCTTTCCGCGCTCGAGGATGACGTTGATCTCGGTGCATTTCCACCCGGGGTTCCTTATCTCTATCCGCCGGTTTCCCTCTTCGAGTCCGCTCAGATGGTGTTCATTATTGACAGAAGGGACACCCCAGCTTCCCCCGTTGTCGACATGAAATCGGCTGCCGATCGGCGCGCCCTGGATCACAACCTCGTAACCCTTGTCGCTAAGTAGAAAGAAGTAAACGCCGAAAATGACGATCAGTGCGAAAAAGAACATCGTCATAAGTCCCGCGGTCACCCAGAACCATCGCGGGATTCCGCCCTGCTCTCTCTTTTCGCGTCTTTCTTCTTCGACCCTTTGTGTGGGCGTCGGGGGGATCTGAAATTTCTTCCGGTCCAGTTCGGGGATGTGAATGACGTGCTGGGTCGCCGCCGTGTCGGCCTCGGGTTGGCCAAAGTCGGTCTCGTCCGCCTCAAAGGCCCCGCCAAGATCTACGTTTGCCTGGGTATCTCCCCAGTCAGGTTCCTCGGACTTCCTGCTGCCCGAATATGTATCGCCAAAATCTTCCGGTTCTTCACGACGCGACGAAGAATCGTAATTGATCACGGTCTTGCCCCAATCATCCGGCGGGGCATCCGAAGCTGCTTTATAATCCGATGCTGAGTTATAAGAGGTCTTGTCCCAATCAGCCGCGTCATCCTCCGGCAAATCAATATTTGGAGTGGTTTTGGAATAGTCGTCCGGAGGGGGCGTTCTGGGGGGTTTGTTGGACTCGCTCACTGTCTAGGCTCCCGGTTCGCGCGATCAGCGCGCTCCGTATACATCAAAGATTTTGCAACAGCCGCGGCATATGCAGAATTGGCTACCGCAAGCGCCTAAAGGATAACACACAGACCTGAATTCGTCCTTATTTGATGTTCGGCGGCTGCGCGGCCTTCATCCTGATCTTGATCCCTTCATCACCGACAAGGAAAAGCCGGCGTTCGTCGTAGGAAGATGTGTTGGTTGGAAAATAGGACAACAGATACCGGTTCTTCCGCAGTTCGTCACATATGAACTTCGCGGCTTCTTTCGCCTCACCGAACGGAAAGACCACGCCTCCGGTATTCTTCGTCAACCCCTCGATCACCGGTCCCGCCTTTGGAGAGTAGCGCCTGTAAGCGCCTCCGGTCCGGTCCTTCATCTGAAGGGCATAAACGGTAACATTCTGGTTCTGAAGTTCGGAGAGCATGCCTTCGAACGGCGTTTTGCTTCCGCGGTCCAGTCCGTCCCCGATGATGACCACCGCCGTCTTTCGCGTGCCGGGCATCAACGGTACAAGCACCTCGCCGACCGAGGCGTTCAGCGCGTCGAAAAGATAAGGATTCCCCTGCTTGCGGAGCGTGTTGAGCGAAGCCTTTAAGGTGTCCGCGTCATCCGTCCATTCCTGGATTATTTCCGGCTTCT
>JAHEEZ010000407.1 GCA_024640445.1 Acidobacteriota bacterium
CATTTGCGAGGCAAGATACGGGTCCTCGCCGTATGTCTCGAAATTCCTTCCCGCCTGCGGGACCCTCTGCATGTTCACGGCGGGTCCGAGAAGGACATTGAATCCCTTTGCCTTTGCCTCGCGGGCGATCGCGGCGCCGACCTGCTTTACAAGGTCCGGATCGAAGGTCGCGGCCAGCGCCATTCCGGACGGGAATGAGGTCGCGGGGCCTATCCTGATGCCGGCGGGGCCGTCGGTCATATGCATAGCGGGAATGCCGAGCCGGGGAATCGCGACCGTATCAAAGCCCGTTCCGGCGAGAAGAGAGATCTTCTCATCGAGGGTGAGTTTAGAAAGCAGTTCCGCGGCGCGCGTGTCGGCCGACTCGGGGACCTTCTGCCCGAAGATATTTCCGGTCACCAGAAACGCTACGATCAACAAACAGGAAACGAGCGTTCGTAAAGATGCGAAATAGTTCATCGGTCTTTAGTGCCGCCCGGACGGTGGGGCTGCCGGGCGCCGGCCAGGTTTTGTAGAGAGTTGCAGTGCCGATACTATCGCATATTCCGAACTTTGTTGTATAGGATTGCAAAAGTATTGTAGATTCACAGGGTCAGAAGTTCCCAGACAAACCCGAATCTGCCGTAGAACCCCGAAAGCAGGGAAACCGTGAAAGAAACAAGTTCCTTTTTCGCGATAAGATTGATCGCTCTGTTTGCAGCGCCGCTTGCGCTGTTGATTTGCGTTTCGCCGTTGTCTGCCCAGGTGCTCGGCGATCCCCCTGATGTCGGCGCCGACTTCCGAAAGATCGAGAATAGTTACTTCGTCGCCTCGAAGGCCGGGAAGTTCGATCCCGCGAGCGGTCTGGGATCGTTGACCTGGGACCGTTACAGGCTTGCTACAACGCTTTCGTTCAACAAGGTCGACGTAGGCCTGACCCGCGCGGACGGCAACGAATTTCCCGGGTCCGAGTACGACCGTGATCCGTCGCTGCCATTCACGATCACTTTTGTAAGCCCGCGCACTGTGAGGCTGCGTTTCAGCTCGAGAACCAGAGGCTTCAGACCGGATGAAAAGCTTATGATCCCCGAGCCGGTCCCGGCCGATACATCGTGGCGCGTCGAAGAGAAACCGGGTGAGGTCACATACACAAGCGATTTCGGGAAGATCCGTCTGATCAAAGACCCATTCCACATCGAGTTCTACGACTCACAAGGTCGTCTCTTGACCCGGACAGAGAACACGGGCGACCCGCACAGTTATCTCGCGACCGTGCCCTTCTCGTTTACTCGGCGTGCGAGCGATCTGAACCGCAGATTCGCGGCGACATTCGAACTCGCCCACGACGAGAAGATCTTCGGCACGGGAGAATCGTTCACACGGCTCAACAAACGCGGCCAGGTTATCAACGCCACGACCCGCGACGGGATGGGCGTGCAGGGAAGGTTGATGTACAAGCCGATACCGTTCTTCCTGAGCAGTAACGGGTACGGGATGTTCGTCCATACGAGCGCGCCCGTGACATTCGATTTCGGCGCGTCGTTCGATCAGCACAACACGATCTACTCGGCCGACGACGAACTGGACATCTTCGTATTTCTTGGAGAGCCGAAGGAGATCCTCGCCGAATACACGTCGCTTACCGGCCGGAGCCCCGTGCCGCCTCTCTGGTCCTTCGGCTTTTGGATGAGCCGCATTACGTACAAGTCGGAAGACGAGGTGAGGCAGGTTGCTGCCGATCTGAGAAAGTACAGGATACCTGCTGACGTGATCCACCTCGACACAGGCTGGTTCGAGACCGACTGGCAGAGCGATTTCGAGTTCTCGAAGTCTCGTTTCAAAGACCCGCAGAAGATGATCTCAGACCTTCGCGAGCAGGGTTTTCGCGTATCGCTCTGGCAGTATCCGTATTTCACTCCAAAGAACAGGCTTTTCAAGGAGATCTTGGACAAAGACCTGGAAGTGAAGAACGAAAGCGGCGACGGACCGTTCGAGGACGCGGTGCTCGATATGAGCAATCCGGATGCGGTCGAATGGTACAGGGAGAAGCTCGGGAAGCTTTTGAAGATGGGAGTCGGAGCGATAAAGGTCGACTTCGGCGAGGGCGCTCCGATCTCGGGGCAATACGCCTCCGGAAAGACGGGCCTTTATGAGCACAATCTCTATCCACTCAGGTATAACAAGGTCGTCTCGGACATTACCAAACAGATCAGCGGCGATTCGATCATATGGGCTAGAAGCGCCTGGGCGGGCAGCCAGAGATATCCGGTCCATTGGGGCGGCGACGCGGAGAATACGAACTCGGCGATGGCGGCGACGCTGCGCGCGGGACTA
>JAHEEZ010000408.1 GCA_024640445.1 Acidobacteriota bacterium
CTGCGCTCTCCGCGCTTTCTGCGGTTTGTTTCTTCAATTTCGCCAGATCGTCCATTGCGTTCAGACCGTCGAACGCGTCGCGGGCGTAAAAGAGTTTTCCTTCAAAAAGAGGTATAAGGTCGTTGTCTACGTATCTGCGGTTAAGAGCTGCTCCGCCAAGCACGACAGGGGTTCTGATCTCACGCTCGTTCATGATCTCGAGGTTATCGCGCATCACGAGCGTCGACTTTACAAGCAGGCCGCTCATTCCTATCGCGTCGGCTTTCTGAACTTCCGCAGCCTTCAGGATCTCGTCGATCGGCTGTTTGATGCCCAGGTTTACTACCTTGTATCCGTTGTTTGTCAGGATGATGTCGACGAGGTTTTTCCCGATGTCGTGGACATCCCCTTTCACAGTCGCGAGCACCATAATGCCCTTTTCCTGGCCCTCGATCTTCTCCATGAACGGCTCGAGGAACTTGACGGCAGTCTTCATCGCCTCGGCGGACTGCAGGACGAACGGAAGCTGCATTTGTCCCGACCCGAACAAATCTCCGACGACCTTCATACCGTCGAGAAGGATCTCGTTGATTATCTCGAGCGGCTCGTATTTTTCGAGCGCCTTGTTAAGGTTGTCCTCAAGCCCGATCTTCTCGCCGTCGATTATGTGGTGTTTGAGCTTCTCCTCGATCGTCATATTCGAGACGTCGGGTTTGATCGATTTCACGGATTTGCCTTCGAACAGTTTCGTGAACTCGGTCAAAGGGTCGTAAACACATATGTCGCCTTCGAATTTACGTTTGTCGTAGATAAGTTCGCGGGCGACCTCGACCTCAAGCTCGTTAAAACGGTTCAGGGGAAGTATCTTCGAGGCGTTAACGATCGCGGAGTTCATTCCAGCCTCGACGGCGTCGTGTAAAAAGATCGAGTTCAGCACGATCCTCGCCGCGGGGCTTAATCCAAACGAAATGTTCGAGACCCCCAGGATAATGTTGGCTTCGGGAATTTCCTCGCGGATGCGCCGGATCGACTCGATCGTCTGTTCCGCGTTGCGCCTGTCTTCTTCGATGCCCGTCGATATGGGGAGTGCGAGCGGGTCGAAGAACACGTCGTGCGCCTCGATCCCGAATTCGATCGCGTCCTTCATCGCGCGTTTCGCGATCGCGACCTTGCCTTCGGCGGTTCTCGCCATCCCCTCTTCGTCTATGGTCCCGACGACGACGCCGGCACCGAATTTCTTGGCGAGCTCAAGCACTTTCAAGAACCTCGCTTCGCCGTCCTCATAATTTGTCGAGTTCAAGAGGCATTTGCCTCCGGCGTGCTCGAGACCCGCTTCCATCTTCTCCCACTCGGTCGAGTCGAGCATCAGAGGGATCTTGACGTTTGTAACGAGCCTGGAAACCAGCTCGTGCATGTCAGCTACACCGTCGCGGCCTACGAAGTCCACGTTCACATCCAGGATATGCGCGCCTTCACGCTCCTGTTCTTTCGCGAGCGAGACAAGGCCGTCCCAGTCCTCGTTATCCAGAAGGCGCCTCATCTTCCTGGAGCCCGAAGCATTCACCCGCTCTCCTACGATCAGGAACGAAGCGTCCTGCGTATACGGCTGGCGGAAATAGATCGACGACGCCGAAGGTGCGAGATTTGCTTCCCGGCGTTTCGGCTCAATACGCGATACTTCATCGACCACCAGTTTCAGATGTTCGGCAGTCGTACCGCAACATCCGCCGACGATGCTGACGCCGAAATCCTTTGCGAAATGGACGATTTGTTTTACGAACGACTCCGGAGTCTCGTCGTAGTGCTGTTTTCCGTCTTTGACCTCCGGAAGGCCTGCGTTGGGAAGGACCGAAACGGGGAATCGCGAATGCTCGCACAGATACTTGAGCGATTCCGTCATCTGTCTTGGACCCGTTCCGCAATTCATTCCTATGACGTCGATAGGGAAGGGCTCGAGTGCGGTCAGCGCGGCACCGATCTCCGTACCGTTCAGCATCGTTCCGAATGTCTCGATCGTTACCTGCGCGATGACCGGGATTCGGATCCTCTTTTCTTCGAAGTAGTCGAAGATCGCCATCAAAGCGGCTTTAGTCTGAAGAAGGTCCTGGCAGGTTTCGACTATCAGAAGGTCGGAACCGCCATCCACAAGCCCGCGGACCTGATCATCGTAAGCCAGCTTGAGGTCGCGAAATGTAATATGCCCAAGAGTCGGGAGCTTGGTTCCGGGTCCGATCGATCCGCCCACAAAGCGTGGATGGGCGTCTGTGGAGTAATCAGAGGCAATGCGTTTCGCCATCTCCGCCGCCATCCGGTTTATC
>JAHEEZ010000409.1 GCA_024640445.1 Acidobacteriota bacterium
ACAAGAAAGAACGGTCTGGAGTTGTCCCGGACAAAGGCCGCAGCCCGCCGGGCAGCCTCGCGGACCGCGATAACGTCCATCCCGTCGACCCTTTCGTATTCGATCCCGTAACCTTCCGCTTTCTTTGCGATATCCGGCTGGGACTGGTGCCTTGTCAATGCGGTCCCCATTGCATAGAGGTTGTTTTCGCAGACGAAAAGCACCGGAAGGCTCCAGAGCGCCGCCAGGTTCAGGGATTCGTGGAACTCACCCTCGGCGACCGCCCCGTCCCCGAAGAAGCATCCCGTAATGTTGCCCGAGGCGGACATCCTGTCCGCCAGCGCAAGCCCCACCGCCAAAGGAAGTCCGCCCGCGACTATCGCGTTTCCGCCGTAAAAGTTCCTGGAAGAGTCGAACAGATGCATTGATCCGCCGCGCCCTCTCGAGCATCCGCTCGCCTTTCCGAACATTTCAGCCATAACCGCGTCCGGTGATACTCCGCGTACGATGGCGTGTCCGTGTTCGCGGTAGGTTGCAACGATCCTGTCTCCTTCCGTGAAACAGGGGACCGCTCCGGCCGCGACCGCCTCTTCACCTATATACAGGTGCAGGAATCCGCGTATCTTGCCGGCGCTGTACAGTTCGACACACTTTTCCTCGAACCTCCGTATCAGCACCATCTCCGCGAACATCGCCAATGCGTCTTCCTTTCCGACCTTCTTGCTAATCTTCGCCATGGTAGCCATCTTCATTTCTCCAAAGTCGATATGTCGCCTTCCGGCAATCCCAGTTCGCGCGCCTTCAGCAGGCGCCGCATTATCTTTCCGCTTCGTGTTTTTGGAAGGGAAGTGAGGAACTCGATCTGCTTCGGCGCGACCGCCGCACCGAGTCTCGAGCGGCCGTGGCCGATGATCGAGCGCTTAAGTTCTTCGCTGGGTTCGAATCCCCTCCTGAGCGACACGAATGCTTTCACGATCTCGTAGGCTACCGGGTCAGGCTTGCCGATGACGCCGGCCTCCGCCACGGCGGGATGCTCAAGCAACGCACTTTCAACCTCGAATGGGCCTATCAGGTGTCCGGATGTCTTGATTACGTCGTCCTTCCTGCCGACGAACCAGAAATAACCGTCCTCGTCCCGGCGGGCAAGATCGCCCGTCAGGTAAAAACCGGACCTGAAGCACGCCTCGTAGCGTTTTGGTTCGTCCAGGTATCCCCGGAAAAGGGAAGGGAACCCCGTCCGGAGCGCCAGCTCGCCCTGGACTCCGGGCTCTTTGATCTCTACGACTTCTCCCTCGGGCGTATCTTCGACAATGGCCGCTTCGATCCCGGGAACCGGCTTGCCCATCGAACCCGGACGCACCGGCATCGACGCGTAATTGGCGATCATTATTCCGCCCGTCTCCGTCTGCCACCAGTTGTCGCGGAACGGGATGCCGAATACCTTTTCCGACCAGACCACCGCCTCCGGATTGAGCGGCTCTCCCACGCTCGCGAGAAACCGAAGATGAGAGAGGTCGAAAGCTCGCGGAAGCTCTTCTCCCGCCTTCATCAGCATCCTTATGGCCGTCGGTGCCGTGTACCACACCGTCACTTTCTCGTCCTGCAGGATCCTGTACCATCTTTCGGCGTCGAATTCCGCCTCGTCGATCACGCTTGTTACGCCGTTCGTGAGCGGCGCGATGATCCCGTAAGAGGTTCCTGTGACCCAGCCCGGGTCGGCCGTGCACCAGAAAATGTCATCGGGCCGCAGGTCCAGGACGACCTTGCCGGTGATGTGGTGGGCGGCCACCGCCCCGTGAACGTGCAGCGCCCCCTTTGGCCTGCCGGTCGTTCCGGAAGTGAAATGGAGCAGGGCGATGTCTTCCGGATCGGTTGGCGCGATCGTTAGATCCGGATCAGCCGATTCGACGAGGTCGTTGAAGCCGAGCGTGCCTTCGGGCAATTCACCGTTGCCGATAATGATCACGTGTTGGAGTGAAGGAAGATCCTTCCTGATCCCGGCTACCTTAAGTTCGTAGAGCCGTCGTGTCGTGACCAGGACCCTGGCTTTGCCCAGACCCGCACGCATTTTTATCGGCTCAGGTCCGAACGCGGAAAAGAGCGGGCAGAAGACGCTTCTGTTCTTCAGCGTCCCAAGTGCCGTGAAATACTGCTCAGGCACTCTTCCCGCCAGCGAAAACACCGTATCGCCTTTGCCGATTCCCAGGTACTTCAGGGCATTGGCGAACCGGTTCGTCATTTCTGAAAGGCCCGCGTACGTGATACTCGAGACCGAGCCGTCCTTGTGCATGAACCGGAACGCAGTGTGCCCGGCGC
>JAHEEZ010000170.1 GCA_024640445.1 Acidobacteriota bacterium
ACCGTTCCCTCGACCTTGCCGGATGCCGCTTTCGGCGATCCGAATCCGCTGAACAAGACATTTGAAAGCGAACGGTTCATAGCCTTGCACATTATCTGTGTCAGAATGATACCGCTGGCTCCTACAAGCGCTCCCGCGACTATGAGCAGAAGGTTATTGATCGCAAATCCCGCCGCGCATGCGGCAAGACCCGAGTAACTGTTCAAGAGAGAGATCACGACCGGCATGTCTCCGCCGCCGATCGGTATGACGAACATCACTCCGAATATGAACGAAAGGCCTATGAGCGTGTACAGATAGGTCGTGTTGTTCGGGTCCATCGAGAACAGCACGCCGAAGGCGATGATCGCCGCCATCAACACGCCGTTGACTATCTGCTGTCCTGTGAACAACGTCGGCCGGCTGTTCAATTTCTCGCTCAGCTTGCCCCACGCGATGACGCTGCCTGTGAATGTCACGCCGCCGATAAGGATCGACAGGAAGATCGTCACGGCGGTGAACGTTTCGGTCTTCGCAGCGAACAGCGCCGCCCAGCCGACGAGAAGGCTCGCCAGCCCGCCGAAGCCGTTGAACAGAGCCACCATTTCCGGCATCGCGGTCATCGCCACAATTCGAGCGGCGAACGCTCCCGCGACAGAACCGATAATGAAACCGACAATGATCCACTTGTAATCGACGATCCCCTGGTTCAGAAGGGTGACGATGATCGCGATCAGCATGCCGGCCGAAGAAATAAGGTTTCCGCGTCGCGCGGTCGCCGGCGAACTCAATTCCTTAAGTCCGAAGATGAACAGCATCGCGGAGAAAATGTATGCGAGGTTGATAAGTATGGCTGCGTTCATTATTCCTTACCCCCCGCTTCTTTCTTCTTGAACATCCCGAGCATGCGGTCGGTCACAAGATAACCGCCTACCACGTTTATCGTCGCGAACGCCACAGCGGCAGTTCCGAGGACCGTCGCGAGTTCCGTGTGCGCCGACCCGGCGGATATTATAGCGCCGACTAGAGTGATCCCTGAGATCGCGTTCGAACCCGACATCAGGGGAGTGTGGAGTGTGGCAGGCACCTTGGCGATCAACTCGAAGCCCAAGAAGATCGAGAGGATCAGGATAAAGGCCAAAAATACTATTTCCATAGTTTTGATATGTTGTTTCGCCGGGGCGGCAATGACCGCCCGCGGCCGATAAATTTATAGGTCTGAACCGTCCGCCGGAATCTGCCCGGTCACTTCATAAGGTTCTTGACGGTTTCGTTGACGAACTCGCCTTCGTGGGTCAGGACGCATCCGGCTATGATCTCGTTTTCGAAATCGAGCTTCAGTTCTTTTGCTTCCTCGTCCCAGAAATCATCGATCAAACTCCGGAGGTTCGCGGAATACATGACGCTTGCGTCCTTCGCGACAAAATTCGTCCAGTTGCCGTCTCCGACAATGGTCACGCCATCGACCACCACAGTTTCTCCGGGCACGGAGCCTTCGACGTTGCCGCCGGTCTCCGCCGCCATATCGACAATGACGCTTCCGGGCCGCATACCCCTGACCATGTCGGAAGTGATTATCACCGGGGGCTTTCTTCCGAAGACCTGCGCGGTGGTGATCACGATGTCCGATTCGGCGATCTGCTGCTTCTGTCCTTCCCTTTGTCTGGCGATCTGCTCCGCCGTGAGTTCGACGGCATAGCCGTCTTTGGTTTCGCCGGTCTCGCCAAGGTCTATCTCAAGGAATTTCGCCCCCAGGGACTGGACCTGTTCCGCAACGACCGCCCTCGTATCGAACGCGATGACCTTTGCTCCAAGCCGGCGCGCCGTCGCGATCGCCTGCAGGCCCGCGACCCCTGCTCCGATCACAAAGACCGTAGCGGGTTTTAGCGTACCGGCAGGAGTCATCATCATCGGGAGGATGCTCGGCAGTTTGCTGCACGCGAGTATAACCATCACGTAGCCTGCGAGATTTGCCTGCGAACTTAGCGCGTCCATTTTCTGGGCGAGCGTCGTGCGCGGGATCATCTCCATGCTTATCGCAGTGGTTCCGTGTGACTTTAGCGCTTCTATCAACCCCGATTCGTTGAAAGGATCGAGGTAGCTAATGTGTATGGCGCCTTTCTTCAACGACCCTATCTCATCTTCAGGAGGTTTCCTGACGCGAAGCAGAAGTTCTGCGTCCGCCAGAAGACCTGTCCGGTCGTTCGTTATCTCGGCACCAGCCTCGGTGTAGAGCTCGTCGCCAAATCCGGCTTTCGAGCCCGCACCGCTCTCCAGAAAAACCTTTGCCCCCATCCTGACGAGCTTCTTTGCATCGGCAGGCACGAGGGCAACACGTTTCTCATTGGGATCAAGTTCTTTTGGAACACCAATCAGCATAATGATTTGTTTAGAGGTTTAATATATTTGAAATCATCGTTTACAACTCCAATGTAATAAAAATAGATAAGCCCTTTAATGTCAACCGCCGCAGTTATTATTAGAACTGATTATATTTGTGAGGCACATTGATGAACGGGTTTCGGTTCAAGTTCACAGACATTTGGCTGCTATGGAGCCATTACCGGTTTGCGGCGGCGGATTGGTGCGATCGCTGCAGTCCAAAGGGCTGCTCTGAACGTTCCTCACTGAAACCAAATTAATCCGCGAACCGTAATCCAAACCACAAAGCCATTCCGCCGGAGTACCGGCCATAATTCGTCAAACCAGCCCGAGGTACACAATGAGATCATTCATTTCCCTTCTTCTAGTGCTTTCTTTCACGCTCCCGATCACTGCACAGATTTCCGACCGCACGCCGGGTGGGACGTCGTCCGCGGTGGCGCCGCCGTTCGACCGCGAGACCTACAGGATCGCCGAGAACACATTCGTGCTGGACAACGGGCTGACGCTGATCGTGCATGAGGACCACGCGGTTCCGATCGTCGCCGTGAACATCTGGTACCACGTCGGCTCCAGAAATGAGGAGCGCGGCAAGACGGGCTTCGCGCATTTGTTCGAGCACTTCTTTTTCAACGGCTCGGAGAACTTTCCCCACGGCTTCCGCGAGGCTATGGACGACCTGGGCGCGAAGAACCGGAACGGCTCGACGACGACCGACCGGACCAACTTCGTCGAGGACGTCCCCGTCTCGGCGCTCGAAAGGACTTTGTATCTGGAAGCCGACAGAATGGGATTCCTCGCCGGCAACATCTCGAAGGAGATGCTTGAGCGGGAAAGGGGAGTGGTCAAGAACGAGAAGCGGCAGGGCGAGAACCGCCCGTACGGCCGTGTGTTCAACGAGATAATGGGAAAGGTCTATCCGTATTCGCACCCGTATTCCTGGAGCACTATCGGCAGCATGGACGACTTGAACGCCGCGAGCCTCGACGATGTTAAGGAATGGTATGCGACCTACTACGGTCCGAACAACGCGGTGATCTCGCTCGCGGGTGACATCACAAAGGAAAAGGCGCTTGAGCTTGTGAACAAGTATTTTGGCGGGATCAAACCCGGACCTCCTCTGGCGCGCGCGAAAGTATGGATCCCGAAGTTCGAGCGGAATATCCGTGACGAGATGTACGACCGCGTCCCGCAGACAAGAATCTACCGCGTATATCATGCTCCCGAATGGGCGAGTGACGACAGCGAACATCTTGGCCTCTTCGGCGATGTCCTTTCGGGATCCAAGAGTTCTCGCCTCGACAAACGGCTTGTTTACGAGAAAGGCCTTGCGACCAGCGTGTCGGCGGGAATGCTCTCAAGAGAGCTCGCGGGACTGTTTCTCGTCACCGTGACTCTCAAACCCGGCGCCTCCGCTGAGGCGGCAGAGTGGGAAATGGATTCTGTCATTACGGACCTCGCGAAGAACGCCCCGGCGCCGGATGAACTGAAGCGCGCGCAAAACAGGAACCTCTCTCAGTTCCTGCGCGGCGCGGAGAGCCTCGGCGGATTCGGAGGGAGGGCGAACACGCTTTCAGAGAGTGCGACACTGGGTGGGTCTGCCGATGCATATCTGGACAAACTCGAGAATATGGCAACGGCGACCACCGAACAGGTACGAAAAGCCGGTGACAGGTGGCTCAACGGCAATCACTACACGATGGTCGTCAAACCGTTCCCGGACCTCAAACCTAAGGAAAGCGGTATCGACAGGTCGGTCCTGCCGGACCTTGGATCCGCTCCGGATGTGGGTTTTCCCGAAATCAAAAGAGCGGTACTGGCAAACGGGCTGAACATAATGCTGCTTGAACGGCATTCGATACCGATCGTGAACCTGACCCTTGCCGTCGATGCAGGATTCGCTTCCGATACTTCCGAAAAGGCGGGTGCCGCGTCGCTCGCTTCAGACCTGATGGACGAAGGCACGAAGACACGCGACGCGTTCCGGATATCGGATGAACTGGACATGCTCGGTTCTTCCCTTTCAACGGCGTCCGGGCTCGATCAGTCGTTCGTAAGGCTCAGGACCACCAAATCGAACCTGAAGGCCGCGATGGAGATCTTTTCGGACGTCGTCGTCAACCCGATCTTTCCTGCTGAACAGTTCCGGATCCAAAAAGAACGAGCTCTTGCAGGCATCGGCCAGGAAAAGGCGAGTCCGACAACCGCCGCGCTGCGCGTGCTTCCATCGTTCCTATTCGGAAAGGACAACGCGTATGGCAGGCCATTCACGGGATCGGGATATGAATCGACCGTCTCTGCACTGACGAGGGATGATCTTGTGCGATGGCATTCGGACTGGTTCAGACCGAACAACGCGACATTGATAGTTGCCGGTGACACGACCATCGCGGAAGTGAAGGCGATCGCTGAAAAAGCATTCGCGGAGTGGAAGACTGCGAGAGTGCCCGCAAAGAGCGCGATGCCGGCCGGGCCTACGAAGGGAGGAAGGGTTTATCTGATCGACAAACCCGGAGCTCCCCAGTCAACGATCGTGGCGGCAGAGGTCAGTAAGGCGTCAGGCCAGATGGACGAGATAGCGATCGAGACCGTGATGCGCAATTTCGGAGGCATGTCGACATCGCGTTTGAACCGCAATCTAAGGCTGGACAAGCACTGGAGCTACGGGACATCGGGTCAGTTGCTCGGCGCACGGGGCCAAAGGCCTTTCGTAGTCATCGCCCCGGTGCAGACCGACAAGACGAAGGAATCGATGATGGAGGTCTGGAACGAGATCAAAGGCCTTGCCGGAGAAAGGCCGGTGGCTGGCGAAGAGTTCGAAAGCGTGATGCGGAACACGACGCTCAGGCTTCCGGGTCAGTTCGAGACGATCGGATCGCTTGAAAGCGCCGCGAATGAAATGGTGAACGAGGGTCTGGCAGCCGATTACTGGACGAAATACGCCGCCAATGTCCGTGCGCTAACAGCGGAACAGCTCAACTCTGCCGCTAAACGGTACGTACGTCCGGACGAGATCATATGGATCGTCGTGGGCGACATCGCCAAGATCGAGGAAGGGGTCAAGAGCCTGGGCTTCGGCGACGTGATCATACTCGATGCGGACGGGAACGTGATTCAGTGAATGGTGAATCGTGAATCGTGAATGGTGAATCGTGAATGGTGAATCGTTGAGCAAATGTGGCGCTGCAAGATAGGAACTCGCGGCGCCCATGTTTCTTCACGTTTTCGATGCCTAACTTAAGCAGATCTAGAATCAAGGAAGCCCCCCGGAAACCGTAATCACCCAGTCACGCCCCACCGTTCACGATTTTCGATTCACGATTCACGATTCCCCAATAACGATTCGCAAAAGCACTCATTCTTCCACGTAAGTCGCAACGCTCGTAGGCGTTTCGTAGCAGCGAACCTTGTACACCTTCACCCGCTCGTCAGCGATGCGGGAGTTGAGGTACTCGCAGAAGTAAGCGGCAATATTCTCCGCGGAGGGATTCAGTTCTTCGTCAAACGGGGGCAGTTCGTTCAGGTTTCTGTGGTCGAAGTAGCTCACTATCTCGTCGGCGGCGGATTTCAGATCCCCGAAATCTATCAAGAGGCCGATGTTGTTGAGTTCCTCGCCGCGGGCAAAGATCTCGACCTTGTAATTGTGGCCGTGAAGGTTCTCGCACTTCCCCTTGTATCCGCGCAGCTGGTGCGCCGACGAGAAGTTTCGCTCGATCATTACTTCGTAGAATGAAGACATTGTTCGCGTAAACCGCCGAATTCTCGCTATTCACAGAAACGACAATTCTATTTCAAGCTCGCATCCGTGACAACAGAGATGCACTAAAACGGCACCCCGGCATCTTTTGCCTCTGTGCCGCCCTTTCCGAAGTGCGCCTCGACATCCGAAAGCTCTGTCGTGACATTCGATCCGGGAAGGCTCTTCAGGAAGTCCCTTCCGTACGACTTTGTCCGCAGCCTGGGATCGAGTATCGCGATCACTCCGGTATCCGTCGTGCTGCGGATCAGTCTCCCGATTCCCTGTTTCAATGTGATCACGGCGTTCGGCACGCTGTATTCAAAAAATGATCTGCCGCCGCTCTCGTCGATGAACCGCGTCCTCGCCGCAACCACCGGATCGGTGGGGACGGCGAATGGAAGTTTGTCGATGATCACGCACGAAAGCTGCTCGCCGCGAACATCGACTCCCTGCCAGAAAGACGACGTCCCGAAGAGGACCGCGTTGGGAGTGTCCCGGAACCTTTCCAGGAGCCCGCTCTTTGACATCGTTCCCTGCAAGAAACATGGGAAATCCACCCTCGACGAAACCAGTTCATACAAAGCATTCATCGACGAAAAGCTGGTCGCGAGTACGAACGCGCGCCCCTCTGTGATCTTAAGAAGTTTGATTATCTCGCCCGCCGCTAACTGCGAAAATTCGCCCGAGCGCGGGTCGGGCATCGATCTTGGAAGATATATTATCGCCTGCTCCTTATAATCGAACGACGATGGGGCAAGAAGGGTGTCCGTTGTATCGGCTTCGAGTCCGAGACGGCCGCGAATAAAATCAAAGCTGCCGTTCGTAGACAGCGTGGCACTTGTAAGGACACAGGTATCTACTTTTTCAAACAGTTTGTCCTCAAGAAGGCCGGAGACGTCGATCGGCGCCGCACGGAGATATGTTCCGCGACCTCGCCTTTCCAGCCAAAATACGAAGTTGGACTCCGTCTGCGTTACCGTGAAATCAAGTTCGAACCGCGTCTGCCTGATCCGTCTGACGAGACTGTCTGCTTCCGGGATCTTGTCCGAATAGACGTCAAGTTTCGTTTGCAGATGACCCAACGCGTCGTCCAGTGCCAGATACGCTTCCCCGAGAGGCGTCGCCTTCATCTCTCCTTCCCTGTCCCTGACGGTGAGCGAACCCGGTTCGAGCGGATAGCGGCCCTCCCGGCCCCTTCCCTCCGCAAACCGCGACCAGAACATCTCGGCATACGTTCGAATACGCGTGAGTATCTTTGTCAGGTCCCGAACAACCATCGCGTCCGGGATCGGCACGTTGTCGGCGTCCCGCGCCAGTTCGTCTATTTGATAGTTGGAAACGGATACCCCGAAATAGTCGGAGGCAATGTCCTCAATAAGGTGAGCTTCGTCGAAGATGACCGCGCCGTAATCCGGAATGACCCTGCCATATTCGTTTCCGCGCAGGTTCAGGTCCGCGAAGAACAGGTGATGATTGACTATGATCACGTCGGCGGCCTCCGCCCGGGCGCGCATTCGCGTTATGAAACAGGCTTCGAAATCCGGGCATTTCTGGCCGAGGCAAGTCTCGCTCTTCGCGTTGATCTTGCTCCAGAACGAAATGTCCTCGGGAAGGTCAGTAAGTTCCGCCCGGTCCCCGGTCTCCGATTCAAAGGCCCAGTCCCGAACCTCAGCGAAATTGTCCATCTCATCAAGACCTGAAAGGATCGGCTGATCGTCCGCCTTCTTTATCCGATATAGGC
>JAHEEZ010000171.1 GCA_024640445.1 Acidobacteriota bacterium
TTGACGCTGTCACCTCAGAGGAAGCACCTGAAGACGTTGAGGAAATCGAACTAACTTCGGAGACCGAACCCGAAACGAGCAGCGTTGAAGGGGACGTAGATGAATCGCCGCTTCCGCCGGCGGATGAATCAGCCAAACGCCCTGCCGTCAGGGCCGTTTCGGATTGGGAAACTACCGGAACTGAGAGCAGTCTTGGCGGTGATCCGGATGATCAGACAACATCTGCTGAACCGGAAACAGTGGCGGAGGAAGTCGCGGCGCCTCCTCCGGTTGCGGAACGCCTCGTTTCACCGCTCGTAAGAGAGCCTGAGGTCGTGCCGGAACCTGAGGTGGCCCTGGAAGAGGAAGCTGATGCGGTATCTGTTCAGGAACCTGATCCGATACCTGAAGAGGTGGTAGCGCCGGTCATGGAGCCTGCGCCAACAACTGACCCGGAATTGGGTTCGACGGTCGATGAAGAGGCCGAAGAGGAGTCGGGCGGATTCCTTGAGGGCGCGACATTGATAGCGGTGCCCCACATTCCGATATCTGCGACCAAAGAGCCCGCCGTCGAGGAACCTCAGCAAACAGAAATAGAAGAAGAACCGGTTCTTGAGACTCCTGCGGCGGTATCTGCAGTGGATATGCCGGACGCCGTGGAAGAGTCGAAGGAAGCCGCCGGTCAAACAAAGGCTGAAGCGACCGGCGAAGAGGTTGAAGGGGTTTCTGAGGAGTCATCGGGTTCCGACGGAACTGCCGTGGCTGCGGCCCGCTCAGGTAGCGGCAGCGTAGACGAGCCTCCGCATACGACGCCGAACATCGGCGGCGGCGATACCGACGGAAGCAAAGGGCCAAAACTTCAGCCCTTGTCGGAAGGCACCGTTTTGAACAGCCGCTACGAGATCGTAAGGAAGCTCGGCGGCGGAGGAATGGGGGCTGTTTACCTGGCAAGCGACAAGAACCTTGGAGGCGTGCTTCGCGCCGTCAAGGAAATGGTCCAGAGCTATATCGAGGAAGCGCAGCAGGACAAGGCGGTTCAGGATTTCAAGCGTGAATCGATGCTCCTTACGGCGCTGGAGCACCCATCGATACCGACGATCTACGATTACTTCTTTGACGAGACCGCTCACCGGTTCTATCTCGTAATGAAGTACATCAACGGCGGCGACCTTGCTGCAAGGCTCCGGGCGGCGCCCGAAGGGAAACTCGATGAAAAAGAGGTCACCGAGTGGGCCATCCAGATCTCCGATGTACTTGATTATCTTCACAACCGTCAGCCGCCCATAGTTTACAGGGACCTGAAGCCGGCGAATGTGATGCTTGACGGGAATTCCGGCAAAGTGATGCTCATTGATTTCGGCATCGCGAGGTGGATAAACAAGGAAGAAAAGGGCGTCACCGCAGTCGGAACTATGGGTTACGCGCCGCCCGAGCTCTTTAGCGGGAATGTCGTGCCGAGCTCAGATATCTACAGCCTTGGGTCGACGGTGTTCCATCTTCTAACAGGCGCTGATCCGCAGAATAACCCGCTCCTCATATTTGATTTTGAGAAGAATCCGAGGCCGAGACAGATAAATCCGCGTATTTCGGACCAGATCGAGGCGATCCTTATGACTTCGGTCGAATACAACGCCGAGAAGAGGTTTGCTTCAGCCGCGGAGATGCGTGACACCCTCACAAGACATCTTACAAATCTGAATTCCGGAAACGTGACCTACGGGAAAACTGAATCGCCAAAATCGGTTGGGTTCTCCGATCAGACCGTCTTTTGCGGCTTTTGCGGGCAGAAGATTGTAGCGACGGACATGTTCTGTGCGTTCTGCGGCGCTAAGCAGCCTTTGGCGCAGCCAGGTGTTCATTCAAGCGGACAGATCCCGGTTCAACTGACGGCGAAGTTGTTCATTGAGGGCACCAGCCAGCTTGATTATCCGTCGTTCGATCTCGCCAAGGACGAAAACCTGGTCGGACGAAGGGACCCCATGTCGAATATCTTTCCGGAGGTGGACCTTTCGAAATTCGATCCGCAGACGAAGATCTCCAGAAAACACGCAAGGATATTTAGGGAGGGAGACCGGTATATGCTTGAGGACCTCGGATCCTCGAACGGCACGGTGCTCATCCCCCCGTCGAACGAATCGATCCGACTTGCACCCCACCAAGCCCAGGCTCTCAGCCACGGTGACAGGATAAGGCTGGGCGACACGATGCTTCATTTCGTGGTCGGCGGCTGAGCTTTACCTTTGGAACCGGCCTTGAATCGGCTGTGATCCGAAATCGCGTATTATATGAGTTCCACGAAAAAGAGGCCCCAAGCCCGGAGCCGGGTCCGGACTACCCGGGTTGTAGTCGGGTTCGATTTGGCGCATCTGAAAGCTCCGTTCCTTTTGAGATGCGGAGCCCTGTTGATCGATTACATTGTGCTGGTGATCGTGCCGGTCGCCACACTTCTAATAGGCCGGTTTTTTGGATACGACGGAGCAAAACTGCTGAACAGTCCGATCGCAAACTCCGGCTGGTTGATCACATTCCTCATCGGGGTCACCAACTTCGTGATCTTGCCGGCTGTGAACGGACAGAGTCTTGGAAAGATGATGACGGGGATAAAGATCACGGGATCCGACGGCACCCGTGCGTCGATCCTCTCGCTCGCAATTCGTCATATTATCGGTTATCCCATAACCCTTCTGACCGGCGGACTGGGTTTCATCTTGTCGGCTTTCAGCCCGGGCGGAAAAGCCCTTCACGACTATATTGCCGGCACATGTGTTGTTTATGGACACAAGACGATTACGGAAAAGAGGTATGTGAAGAAAGACTCCAAGGCGGATGGGTGACTTCCAGGCAGGATGCTTCTGAAGCCTTCAATGTGTTATAAACATTAATTCGGATTAGGACCACTGAATCGTACCGGGACTGCATAGGTTTATGCCAATCTTACGCATCAAGAACGCTGATCAGAGCAGCGATACTCAGGTAATTTCCAGGCTGCGGACCACGATCGGGAGATCGGCCCGCTCGGACATCTGTATACCGGACGCGTTTGCGTCGCGACTCCATGCGGAGCTCAGAAAAGAAGGCGAAGGGTACTGGCTTCAGGATCTTGGGTCCGCGAATGGCACAAGATACAACGGGAGCCTTGTGACGAATCCGATCCCTGTGCATTCGGGTGGCGAGATACAAATTGGAGAAACGACACTTCTTTTCGAAGACGAGAAGGTCGTAGAGAGCAAGAACGCCACTTTGATAGCCGACGGCACCCAGTCACTCGATCCGTCGATGACGATCTCCTTCTCCAGGAAGAAGAACCCGACCGCGGAGATTCTTGAATCTCAATTCTCCTCAAGGACCGAGTTGCTTGGCCTGATAAGCAAGGTCGGTGTGACCCTCCTTGCGTCGACCGGTCTCGAGGAAACGCTCAGCCAGGTAGCTTCGCTTGTGTTCGAAGCCGTCCCTGCCGATCGTTGCGTGATCATGCTACGCGATGAGGACGTCGAGGGCGGCATGAAGATCGCGGTCGCCAAGCAAAGGGGAAAGGACGATCAACTGACCGAGGTGCGTATCAGCAGGACCGTGATGGAAGAAGTGATGGTGAACGGAAAGTCCGTTCTGACCTCCGACGCCCAACACGATCCGAAATTTGCAAGCCAGACGATGGCTCTTCTCGGCGTCCGGTCGGTACTCGCTGTCCCGCTCAGCGTGAATGAGTTTGACGTCTTCGGCATAATTTATGCGGATTCCCCTACGTACGAGAACACATTTACCGAAGAACACCTGAACATACTTACCACACTCGCCTCGGTAGCTTCGATTCGGGTTGAGAACGCCCGTTTGACCGAAGAGAGGTTCGAACGCGAAAGAATGGAGCGGGAACTTGAACTGGCGACCGAGATCCAGCAGCGTTTCCAGCCCTCCGCGCCACCGCAGGTGGAAAATTATGAGCTTCAGGGGATCTCTTTCGCCTGCTACGAGATCGGCGGCGACTATTACGACTTCATACCACGCCATGATGGCAAAATGCTGATCGCACTCGGCGATGTGTCCGGAAAAGGTACCGCTGCGGCCCTGCTCATGTCTTCGCTCCATGCGGCGATCCACGCCCAGGCGATGGCGAAAAGCTCTCTTTCCGAGATGGTAAGCGCGGTGAATGAGTACCTTGCGGAGAATACTCCGACCAATCGTTTCATTACGTTCTTTGTGGGCGAACTCGATACGGAAACGAACGAACTTGCATATATTAATGCAGGTCATAATCCCCCGCTCGTCGCGCGGATTGACGGTACAGTGGAGGAACTTGACTCGGGCGGTTTCCCGCTCGGGATCATGCCTGGCGCAGACTTTGAACTCGGGAAGATAAGACTGGAGAAGGGCGAGGCGGTGATCGTCTTCTCCGATGGCGTTTCCGAAGCCGAAAACACAAGCGGCGAGGAGTTCGGCGTTGACCGGCTTTCGACCGTAGTTAAGCAGCACGTCAGCAGATCCGCCTCCGGATTAAGGGACAAGATCGAGTCGGCGCTGTCAGATTTCACGGGCACTGCCCCGGCGAACGACGATATCACGCTCGTGATCGTCAAGAGAATGTAAGAACGGCGAGTGCTCGGCGACATCGTTAATACATGTTAAAAGATGTTGACCGAACGCTCGTCGGTATCCTATCATTGGGATAGCGAATCCTCCCGCCCCCATTCGCGCAATCCCAAATGACCTCAAAGAAGAAGATAATAAGCCTGAAATATATAGTTTCGCTGACGCTCCTGTTCGTCGGAATGGTGCCTCTGTTGATCACTGGCTGGTTTCTTTCTGAACGCAGCGCAAAGGAACTTCGGTCAGCGGAAGGTCGGTATCAGACACAACTGGTTCAAGACAAAGCGAGACAGATCGAACTTTTCGGGCAAAGTTATATCGAGCTTGTCGGCAGTTTCGCGAAGGCGATAGAGATATCAGACGATGAGTCTCTTCTCTATTCGGTCAAAACCCAGAAAGAACTCAGTTCCACACTGGAAGAAAGACCGCAGCTCTTGGCCCTCTTCATAAAACCGCTCGCTGGCGAGTCACTCTCCGCGTTCCGTTCTGAATCGATCAGGCAGAGTGAGATCGAAGGTCTGTCCGAAAGCGTTCTCGGACACATTACTGATTCGCCGCTATCCATCGGTCAGCCACAGGCGATCCCGAGAACCGGCGAGGTGGTGTTCACGATCGCTGTTCCCGTCGAAACTGACGGAAACATCTCGGCAGCGGTGGTCGCGATCGTCTCGCTCAAGAGCATCTCGGCGATCGCTTCTGAAAGGCCTGTAAGTGAAGTTGAACTCTGGGAATCCGGTCTTCCGATCATCTTCGTAGTCGACGAATCCGGACGTCCCATCTATTATCCAAATCCGGCGGTGCTCTCGAGCCGCCAACCGCTGAAGGATCTGAGGATCGTTGAGGAATGGACCGAAACAAATAACCAGATCCAGTCCGCGCTTCTCCCTTTCAGCCTCGAACACGATGGTGTGGGGCACGACATGATCGGGGCGTACTCTACGGCGAATCTCCGGAACCAGCTCAAATTTGGCGTGATCGTAATGCAGGATGAGAGCAAAGCCCTTGCATCCGTCGGAGAGATGCGCCAGCAGACATGGCTCATCAGCATGGCTTTTGCGCTTCTCGCTTTGGTTATAGGACTGGCTTCAGCCCGTCAGCTTTCGCTTCCAATCCTAAATCTCGTCAGCGTCGCGCAGAAGATCGCTTCGGGCGATCTTTCGACACGCATCGACTCTAAGAGCAGGACCGAGATAGGGACACTGGGTGATGCTTTCAACACGATGAGCGACAAGCTAGAGGAGCACATCGCGAAACTTGCCAAAGCCGCCAAGGAGAACAGGGAACTGTTTGTCGGCACTGTAAAAGCGCTTGCCGCGGCAATCGACGGTAAGGACCGATATACAAGGGGTCATTCTGAACGTGTTTCAAGGGTTTCTGTAGCGATCGGTCAAAGACTGGGAATGGATGCCGAGGAACTCGAGACGCTCAGGATCAGCGCGCTGCTTCACGACGTCGGGAAGATCGGCATTGACGATTCGATCTTGAAGAAGCCTGCGGCGCTCACCGATGAAGAGTACGAAATAATGAAGACCCATCCTCAGCAGGGATACAAGATCATGAAGAACATTCCGGCGATGGAGGAATTCCTTCCGGGTATGTATATGCATCACGAGATGGTGAACGGCAAGGGATATCCCCAGGGTCTGAAAGACGAGGAGATCCCGCTCCAGGCGAAGATCGTGTCTGTCGCCGATACCTTTGATGCGATGACCATCGACAGGCCTTATTCGAAAGGGATGAACCTGGAACAGGCGCTTGAGATAATCGGCTCCTACGTCGGAACGCGCTACGACAGCTCCGTAGTTGCAGCGCTAGGAAGAGCCTGTGCAGACGGACAGATCGGAGTCGGTCGAGTAAGCCTCCGGAACCATGAATCACAGCCGGTTCCCGATGATAAGGAGGTTTCGCGAAGGGTCGCGTGATGATGCGCAAGTGCGACAGACAAGCGAATTGAGTGGAATTTCGAAACCACAGAGAGGTCAAGTCTCCATGAGAAACTCAGAAGAGATCTGGCAGGTTAATGTAAACGGACAGATCTACGATACGAAATTTGGCGAATTGCCCGGCTGGATAGCTGACAACGCACTTGTTGAAACCGACAAGGTGCGTAGAGGGAATCTGCGATGGCTTGAAGCGGGAAGAGTGCCATCGCTGGTACCGTTCTTCAACGCCAAAGCCAACGGGGAGGAAATTCCCGGGGTCACAGTTACAACCACGACGAATGAAGCGCCAGACGCGGTCGAAGTTCCCGAACCTTCCGAACCGCTGGCAGCACCCGGGGTGTATGGTACCTGGAGCAATGATGACGCTGGGGAAACCCACGTCGATCAGTCTTCAGGTTTCGATAGTGCCGTGTCTGCTGCAAATCCCGAGCTTTCGAACACTGATTTTTGCAGCATCCATCCGGAAATCGCTTCACGCTATCTTTGTTCCGTTTGTGCACATCCGTTCTGCGCCGAATGTCCCGAGGGTTTTGGCGCATCAGTAAGGCTTTGCCCTTATTGCGGTGCGATGTGCAGAGACATCGTTCAGGCGATCGAACAGGACCAGGTCAATCACCGGATCCGGGCTGACATTGACAGGGGATTCGGATTCGACGATTTTGGCAGGGCTTTGGCGTATCCGTTCCGGTTCAAGGCGAGCCTTATATTCGGCGCGATCCTATTCGCGTTCTTCAGCCTTGGACAGGGAGCGGCGTCCCTTGGCAGTATTTTCCTCATTGCAGCGGCGATATTCTGCTTTATGCTCGCGAACGCGCTCACGTTCGGGGTGCTCGCCAATACGGTTGAGAATTTCTCGAAGGGCGACATTGAGAAAGATTTCATGCCGTCGTTCGACGAATTCTCACTTTGGGAAGACGTCGTCCATCCGTTCTTTCTTAGCATTGCCGTCTACATTTCCTCGTTCGGTTTGCTCATAGCAATTGTCGCCGGTGCAGTCTGGTATTCCTGGAACTCGTTCATGGGAACTATTGCGCCAAAGGCCGATCCGGCCCAGGCAATGCTGGCAGACGAATCCGGACCGACACCGCAGCATATCAAGGAACTGCTTGAAAAAGCCCGAAATCAAAATGAATTACGGGCTGATACGAATATCGGTGAAGATGGGCTGACGGAGATGCAAAGGCGGTCTATAGAAGAAGAGAAGGAATTCCAGAGGCTGAATGATCTCGCCGGAAATTACCGGAAGCAGCAGCTTGAGTCAGTGGTCGGTCCTTCGGCTGAGACCAGGGACTCAAATGCCGCGGCGATGTTCGCCAATCTGCTGAAGTTTGCGG
>JAHEEZ010000410.1 GCA_024640445.1 Acidobacteriota bacterium
AATACATCGAGTCGCAGCTTGATCCGGGGAAGATGGACGATTCGGCGCTCGAGGGAAAGCTCCGAAGGCTCGACGTGACACGGATGAGCACCTCGGAGATCTTCGCCAAGTACCCGAATCCAGGCGCCGTGTTGCAGATGCTCGAGGGCGGCAGAAACGCGGCGCAGCCGGCCGCTCCTCCCTCGAACGGCGATACGGACGAAGCGATGAACGCCGAACGACGGGCGCGAAGGGAGAAACTGGCAAAGGTCTATTCGGAGAACGGGCTTCGCCCGGCGAACCGGATAATGTTCGAGGTCGAAACCTCGAGGATCCTCCGCGCCGCTTACAGCGAGCGGCAGCTGCAGGAAGTGATGGTCGATTTCTGGGCTAATCACTTCAACGTCTACTCCGGCAAGGCGGCGACCCGCTGGTACATCCCCTCTTACGAACGCGATGTGATCCGGAAGAACGCTCTCGGCAATTTCCGCGACCTGGTCGAGGGAACCGCGAAGCATCCGGCGATGCTGTTTTATCTCGACAATTTTCAGAGCGTCGCTCCGCAAGAGAACCCGGTCGGCAACAATCGAGGCCTTTTGCAGAGAGCCCTCCGAAACGGAAAGCTAGATCCGCGCGTCCGCCAGAGGATGCGCGACCGCGGCCTTACTGACGAGGAGATCGACCGGCGGATCCAGATGGCCCAGGGCGCTGCCCAGAGACAGAACCAGCGAGGGATCAATGAGAACTACGCGCGGGAACTGATGGAACTGCACACGCTGGGAGTCGACGGCGGCTACACGCAGAAAGACATTCAGGAGGTCGCCCGCGCGTTCACAGGCTGGACGATCTACGATCCCCGCGGGTACCGGAGCGTGGCCGAAGTCTTTGGAAGAGAGGCGGGACAGAGGGAGGCGCGGCAGGCGCGCCTGCTTGGCGTACCCGCCAACACCGAGCCCGGCTCCTTCGTGTTCGTCGACCGGCTTCACGACAAAGGAATGAAGACCGTCCTTGGCAACAAGATCGACCAGGGCGGAATGAAGGATGGCGAGAAGGTGATCGACATTCTCGTCTCGAATCGGGCCACGGCACGATTTATCGCAAGGAAACTGGCGGTCAAGTTCGTCAGCGACAACCCGTCCGAGGCACTCGTCTCGCACGTCGCGAAGGCATTCTCCGATTCAAAAGGCGACATAAAGACGACGCTCAGGGCTCTCTTTTACGACCCAGAGTTCTTCGCGCCGGAAAATTACAGGACGAAGATCAAGACACCGTTCGAACTACTTGTCAGCTCAATGAGGGCGCTGGATGTGAAGACCGAAGGCAGCCGCGCGCTGATCGGTATGCTCAAGCAAATGGGCGAGCCGCTTTACGGCTATCAGGCGCCAACGGGCTATCCCGACACGGCCGCGGACTGGGTCAACACCGGCGCGCTTCTCGAGAGAATGAACTTCGCGGTCGCGCTCGCCTCGGGAAGGGTCCCGCAGACGAGGATCGACCTTACGAGGTTTGCTGCAGAAAACCGGAAGCAGGTCCTCGCCAAGGCGATAGACGGCATTCTCGCCGGCGAGCTCGCCGATTCGACGCGGTCGCTGCTTGAGAAACAGATAGACCAGCCGCTCCCGGAGGTGAAGCTCGTCGAGCCTCAGGAGATGGAAGCGCCGGAAGACATCGGCGCGATGGACGGCCCCGAACGGCTGAGGCGTTTGCGTGACCAGGCGGGCACCGGGCTTGGCGCTCCGAAAGGCGATCCTGAGGTATTCAAGGCGGTGGGACTTATTCTCGGCTCTCCCGAGTTCCAGAGGCAGTAACGGAGGAACTATGGACAGAAGATATTTCCTGAGATCGGGCGGCATCGCGCTTGCCGGGTTCGGTTTGATGGCGGCGGCTCCGGACGTGCTCCAACGCGCAGTCCGCGCTGCCGCGGGCGGCACGAAAATCGGAAAACGAAAGACCCTTGTGGTGATCTTTCAGAGAGGAGCGGTCGACGGGCTTTCGATGATCGTTCCGCACGGGGACGGCGACTACTACCGACTTCGCCGAGGCATCGCGGTGCCAAAAGCCGGCTCGGCGGAAGGCGCCATCGACCTTGACGGATTTTTCGGCCTCAACCCCTCGCTCTCCCCCCTCAAGGGATACTGGGACCGAAAGCAGCTCGCGATCGTTCATTCCGTCGGCTCGCCGGACAACTCGAGGTCGCATTTTGACGCGCAGGACTATATGGAGGCCGGAACTCCCGGGGTGAAATCCACCCGCGATGGATGGATGAACCGACTGCTCCAGGCTGGTCCCGAAAAGGACGCGACG
>JAHEEZ010000411.1 GCA_024640445.1 Acidobacteriota bacterium
CCGAACCGAACATCACCTCGCCTGCCTGGGCGGCGAAAGTGGTCGGGTCACCGACCTTCGCCACCGGGACAAGGTAATAGAAGACCGCGCTGGTAAGCGTGTAGAGCAGAGTGATCGCGCCAATCCCCATCGCAAGCGCCCTTGGCAGGTTCTTCTGCGGCTCTTCTATCTCCCCCGCGACCCTTGCGACCTCCCACCAGCCCGCGAACGCGAAGTAGGCTCCGATCGATCCGCCTATCAGGGCGGCGCCCCAGTCGGGCGGCGAAGCGAAGAAAGGCGTGAAGTTGCCCCAGTCCCCACTACCTCCGGCAAATCCGAATACAATAAGAGCCAGGAGTGCTCCGACCTTAAGGGCGATGAGCACTTTCAGGACACCGGCTCCGAGACCGGCGCCGCGAATGTTTACCAGCCCGCAAGCGATAACCACGGCGATCGCCAGAGCCGTTTGTGCAAGCGGCGACATCGGGTAAATGTACGACGCGTATCCCGCGAGGCCGACACCGAAGATCGCCGTCAGGCCCGGATCGATCGCCAGAAGGACTACCCATCCGAAAAGAAAGGCGGGCATTCTTCCATACGCTTCGCGGAGAAAGAC
The DNA here is from genome assembly GCA_024640445.1 of Acidobacteriota bacterium. Lineage (GTDB taxonomy): Bacteria > Acidobacteriota > Blastocatellia > Pyrinomonadales > Pyrinomonadaceae > Aridibacter. The sequence continues at coordinate 596 of JAHEEZ010000411.1, forward strand.
ATACGGCCCGCCCGCTTCGGGAAACCGCGCTGCGAGTTCTCCGTACGAAAGCGCGCCGCACAGCGTCGCAAATCCGACGACCAGCCAAATCGCTAAGAGCCAGAATGGCGACTGGACGGACTTCGCCATCCCCGCGGGAGTCAGAAAGATACCGACGGCGATCACCTGCCCGATGATCAGCGCCGTCGCGGTCCACAGTCCGAATTGTCTTTTGAGGGAAGGCATCTATGTTCTGTCGAAACGACTCTTCATCAGATTCAAATCCTTCGCTTGGTTCGAAGCTTTCCAAAGCCCCGGAAGGCACCGGTTGAGCCGCGAAGTATAAAAGTCCGCATCAGCTCTTGCTTCGGACACCCAATTCAAGCTCGGCCGATTTCCAATGAATCCGCCAAATTATACACAGATAAGGCCTTTACCTCACATCCACGTCAGTGAATCGAGTAATTTGCTCCTTCACCTAAGTTTGGGTAGAATCTTCGACAGTCCACGTCGACCTTTTTTTGTCGTACTCTGCAGGCCTCCGTCGTCACGTAATGCCTGCCGACAGGCGGAGCTTCCGCCGCGCCACAACTTGATCTCAAGATAATCAGGAACTCACGAATCGATGCCTCAGCACGTAGCAAAACAAGGAGACACGATTGTCAGCATAGCCGACAGATATGGCTTTAACTGGGAGCGCATCTGGAACCTGCCTGAAAACGCGAAGCTAAAACAGACCAGGAAAGATCCGGGTGTTCTTTATCCGAACGATGTCGTGGTCATCCCGGAAATAAAGGTAAAGACTGTGAGCGCCGAGATGTGCGTAAGGCATCGTTTCCGTTACAAACGCCAGATGGCCATATTTAGAGTCACAGTGGAAGACTCTGCGGGCAAGGCTTGTCCTGGCAAGAAATTCGTTCTTTATGTTGACGGATCGAAGCACGAGGGAACGACCGATTCGAGTGCCAGGATCGAACAAGAGATACCGGCAAACTCAAAGAAAGGAAAACTCACTGTTTGGCTGGAAGACGAGGACAATACAATCCTGAAGTGGGACCTCCAGTTGGGATATCTCGATCCTGTCGAAACCGCAACAGGAGTGCAGGCGCGACTCGCGAACCTCGGCTTCCCGCTTGGCGAAATTACCGGACAAATAGGTCCGGAAACGGAATCCGCGATTCGCTCCTTCCAGATCGTCCACGGTCTGACCGTGAACGGCGAGTTGAACGACGAAGTCAGGAATAAACTAAAAGAACTGCACGACAAGAACTGACGATGAAACCCTACGGTGGAAAGCCGACCAACGGCGAATACGAAGGCTGGTTCGATCCGATAAAGACCCGGAAACCTCCGCTAGATGACGATCAGGTGAGCACGTCATCGAACTCCGTCCATTCAACGGACAGCTCCCGTGCAGACACCGTTAGACCGAACGTTAAGATCGAGTTTGGAGTAAACGAGATCCGGGTTACAGGCGGCGGAAAAAAATCACGGTCATTCAATGAAGGCGAGAATGGCAAACCCGATCCGGGCGTTGGAGAAACCGGGGAGGATTGTTTCCATTTTTCGCCGACTCACGACGGCAAGGACATGAAGATCGCCGTTCAGGTTCATCATCCCCACCACATCCAATCCGCGAAGCTCGAGATCTTCTGTCGCGGCTACAAAAAACCGATCTGGACTCGGGTATGGGGAAACCTGTG
>JAHEEZ010000412.1 GCA_024640445.1 Acidobacteriota bacterium
AATCTTCGTTTCACTCGTTTTTTGCGTGATACTCGGCCTTCCGGCGTTTGCCCAGACACCGGTTGAATCAAAGGATTCCAATCGTCCGCGGGTCATAGTTACCGACGGACTAAAGACTTCGGGCGAGCCGGGTCCTTCGTCAAAGGGAGTTATTGTTGTCGGGAACGCAGAAAAAGTAGCACCAACCAGACCGGCAGATGATGAACTGCCTGACCCGGACCTGGAGGCGGCAGCTTCCGACGATTCCGGGCCCCGTGTATTGAGCTTCGGCGAGATCCGGCAGCGCATGGACGAGGCAAAGCGGCAAATGCGGATTAAACCGCTTAGAACGGCTCTGACCGACGAAGCGCAGACTACAGAAATTGTGAGGATCGCTTTCCTGGACTGGAGAAAGAACCGGCTGGATTACGTCGTGATCCCCAAAACAGACTTTCTTTCGAAGGACACGCAGACGATCCACAAGACTGATAGAGGGTCGACGGTACGGATCCAGACGATAAGAGGCAACGGTGTGAACACCCCCGTGATGATCTTCAATATGTTCAATGAACCCCAGCTGCCGCTTATAGTCCAGTATCCGGTCGAGAAGGGCGGGAAGTTCATCGAAATGGCCTATTACGTCTCGACCCATCCTGGGATCGTGACTCCGGAGACAGTGAATGCCGGACGGATCTATGTCAGGAGCATCTTGAATTCGGCGAGAGAAAAGCTTCTTGAACGAGGGCACGTCATCGAGCCGAAGGTCGCTGACATCGCTGAACGCCTTGCGCTGGTCGAGCACGTAGACCATTGGAGATTCCGGAACGAACCTCATCCGAACATCTTCAACGACGTGTATGTCCTATACGCACTAAACGAGGGCCAGACCTATCGCTATTCCGTGAGCAGTGCAGGGGCCGGCGGAATGGTTCAGATGATCCCTTCAACGTACCGCATGATCCGCTCGCGTTTTCCGAATGTCCCGCTGAATCCCGATTTTGTGGAGGGAATGCGTGACCACGTTAACGCGGCGAAGGCGATGCTGTTGTATATGCAGATGACGTGGAGCGATCTCCGGGCGAGAGATACGATCAGTATGGCGCTAACTGAGGGACTGGCTACTCAGGAACAGCTGATGGCTGCGGGTTACAATTCAAATCCTTCCAGGCTCCCGGGCTATATCAAACGCGGGGGCGAGAACTGGACTGAGCTGATACCGAGGGAGACCAAGATCTACCTGCAGATCTACGATTCTGTAGAGCGGCACGTGCCTCTTAAGGCACGCGACAAGTAGTCCGGCTTATTACGGGAATAGAAGGCGAGGGTTATTCAGCTCTCGCCTTTTGCTTTTGAGAACCGGCTTCTGACATCTTCGAAATTTTTGTCCGCAAGGCTCGCACCGTCGAAAAACGGGTCCTCGGAAATGTCCAGCAAACAGAATCCGGGCGCCTCAAACCGCTCCGCTTCCGATTCGCTTTCGAGAAACAGCGTCGCTACATTCAAGCCCCAGAGGTCGCCCAGGAACACGTCTATCTCGAATGTCCGGCCCGAATCTTCCAACTGATACCGATTCTTTCTGATCTCCCTTCCCCGAAGCGGCCGCATTCCCTCATATTCGTCCTTTCCAATCGGGAGCGACGAAGTGGCGATCCCATACTTCCCGTTACGTTCGCGCCGTTCGAAGAATCGCCAACGTTCATCGGTGGAAGGCAGCCTTGCACTTCTTAGCCGCAACCCGCCGTCGCCGATATAATTCTCGAATATCTGCAAATGTTCGTCTGCCGGAGTGATCGGATCGGGGAGTTTGTCGATGATGAACCTTTTTCGGTATGTTATTTCGGGTGAGATCATTTCGCTGCCTCGCTTGTCTTTCGGATACATTCTCTTATACTTTTGACCTTTCGGAGAATCTCCTTGGAGCAATTTTGAATGTTTATAAAGATCACCGCCGCCGCATTTCTTTCAGCCGTTCTCATGATGTCGGCCTGCGGACCGTCTGAAGAATCAGAAAACACCTCGAACGCCGGGAAAGAGAGCCCGAGTCCTTCTGCCGCTCAGTCCGAAGATCCTCTCGGAGGGATCGAAAAGACGCCGACGCCTGCTGAAAAGGTTGAAGCGGTAACGCTTAAGCCGGTCGTCCAGGCATTTTGCGATGCAATGAGAAAAGGGGATGACACGGGACTGCGCAAGGTTTATTCACAGGCCACTCTTCGCGGTTTCGATGCTGATATGCGCGCCGACGGGGTCGCGACGCTGACGGAATTCCTGGCCGGCGAGCCGGTTGGAGATAAATGCGA
>JAHEEZ010000413.1 GCA_024640445.1 Acidobacteriota bacterium
TCCACGATCAATCCATCGCCACTCCCCCCGAAAACGCGATCCAGCTGACGCCAGCTGTCGAGAAGTGGATCAGGGCGTTAGAAAGAACTGTTAGTACCGTACAAGATCTTTACAGACTGTACATAGGCTCGTCTTCGGCGTAAGCGGTGAAGGCCTGCTCAAGTAAGCAAAAGTCCCTAAGCCCGCAAAATCAGGCGTTTCGACTTAATACAATTCTTACTAGACAGCGAAAAGGCGACTCGACGAGTCGCCCTAAGTCATTGAAAAGATTGGTATCGCGAATCGGGATCGAACCCCTCGAAGACCTGCCATCCATCAGCCGACCAGTTCCAACAACCCCCTCTTTTTCTTGCTTCGCGGTTTGGTCACGCGGATCTCTATGCTCATGTCCAACTTCAGCAGAAAAGAGAACAGCCGATCAAGAGTGAAGCCTTTCAGCTGTCCACCTTTAAGCTTGGAAATGTCGGGCTGCGAAGCACCTATCAGCGTTGCCGCCTTTTCTTGGGTTAACTCGCGGTCAGAAATGATCTTGATAATTTGCAGGGCAAGATCGGCTTTGGCCTGATATTCCGAAGGATTCTCAAAACCCAGGTCCTTGAATACGTTTCCCGAACCTCTTGTAATTCTCTCGCTCATCTTTTCGTTCCCTCGCTATCCTGGATCGCCAGTTTCAAACGATTCTTAATCAGGTCCACTTCCTTCCTGGGTGTCGCGATTCCCGACTTTGACTTCTTCTTGAAGCAGTGCAGGACGTAAATAATGTCCTTCAATTTAGCGATATAAACAGTCCTGTACGCGTCGCCTTTGAAGCTGTCTCTTAACTCGTAAACCCCGGCAAGCTCTTTGCCTCTGAGCGGCTTCGCTGATCCAGGCGTTTCGCCGATCTGCAGTTGATAAAGCTGGAAACCGAAGCTTTGCTGAACCGGATCTGGAAAGACTTTCAGGTCATCAAGTGCCGACCCTACCCAATCAACTTGTTTCAGTTCCGGTCTGCGGGCCATACAGATTTATATCAGATCTACTATATTTCGTAAAGGTGAAAATATAGCATATATACTATAACTTAGGTGGTGATGAGAATGGGCGACCGCGAGAATTTCATAGCTATCAGTTGCCCCTCGCTTTAGCGGGGGGACAAGCAGCCGAACAACAGATCCGGGGCTTTAGCCCCAAAAGAAACGCCGGCTGATGCCGGGGACAACTGATGTCCGCGATCAAGCAGATCTCCGGAACCAGCCGGCAGCAAAAATGTGCTTCGCCCAAGAAGCTGATCATGACAACTTTCTTAGCTGAGTTTGCTACGATAGCGGTTATGAAAGCTGCCTGGTACGAACAAACGGGCCCCCCGGAGAAGGTGTTGAGGGTAAGCGAGATCCCTGATCCGATTCCCGGTCATGGCGATGTGAGAATTCGGATCATTTCGTCGGGCATCAATCCCGGAGATGTAAAGAAACGCCAGGACACGTTCGGCGTCGGGATGGCGTTTTCAAGGATCGTCCCCCACAACGACGGTGCCGGTTTGATTGACAGAGTAGGCCCGGGCGTTGACGAATCCAGGATCGGAGAAAGGGTATGGTGTTACGGGGCACAATCCTACAGGCCCTTTGGAACCGCGGCGGAATTCTGTGTCGTACCGTCGGATCAGGCCGTGAAGCTGCCCGACCGTGTCGCTTTTGAAACAGGTGCGTGTCTAGGGATTCCCGGACTGACGGCGTACCGGGCGGTAACGGTCGCGGGAAATCCGAAAGGAACAAACATCCTGGTCCAGGGCGGTGCTGGTGCCGTTGGCCAGTGCGCCATCGCGATCGCTAAGAGCCTTGGGGCGTTCGTCATTGCCACGGTCCGGTCCGATGAGGACGTCGAAAAGGCGAATGCGGCCGGGGCCGACGAGGTGATTCAAGCGAGATCCGGCGCCGACCAGACAGACAAGGTCCTCGAGCTTTGTCCCCAAGGGGTCGACCACATCATCGAGGTGGCATTTCACGCGAACATTGAGTCCGACGAGACATTGCTTCGGCAGGGCGGCACGATCGCGACCTTCGCATCCGGCGTCCCCGATCCGAAGGTCCCTTTCTGGCCGCTTGTGTTCAAGAACGTAAGCATCCACTTTCTTGGAAGCGACGACTTCGATAAGAAGACAAAGGTCTCGGCGGCGCGGGCGCTCAACAAGGCACTCGCTGACGGATGGAAAGGCCCCGTCATCGGCGCCCGTTTCGGACTTGATGATATCGTGAGTGCCCATCAGGCGGTCGAAGGCCGGGAGGTCAAGGACAGG
>JAHEEZ010000172.1 GCA_024640445.1 Acidobacteriota bacterium
ACAGCTCACAGATCAATGCTCACCGCTCACTGATACTTGAACACTGACAATTGATACCTGAAATGAAATATATCGGAAAGGAAATGAGCCGCGTCGACGGCGTCGCGAAAGTAACCGGCCGGGCGAAGTACGCCGCCGAATTCAAGGTCAACAACCCGGCGTACGCGTTCATCGTGCAAAGCACGATCGCAAGCGGGACGATCAAATCGATCGACGTGTCGGAGGCTGAAAAACTCACCGGGGTCCTGAAGGTCCTTACGCACCGGAACGCGCTGAAGGTCGAGGAAGAAAGCCGGCAGTTTCGGGCACTTCAGTCCGACAAGATCCTCTTTTGCGGTCAGCCGGTCGCGCTTGTCGTAGCGGATTCCTTTGAACAGGCTCGCTATGGGGCGAATCTGGTAAAGGTCGAATATGAAGCGGAGACGCCATCTACAGATTTCGCGAAGGCGGACAAAGTGACGAGCAGAGGCCCGGCGCCTCGGGGCAACCCGCAGGAAGCTTTCGAGAACTCCGCGGTCAAGGTTGAGGCCGAATACAGCATTCCCATCGAGCATCACAGCCCGATGGAGCCGCACGCGGCTACGGCGTTCTGGGAAGGCGAAAAACTGACGATATTCGACAAATCGCAGGGCGTATTCGGCGTTCGAGGCCATCTCGCGAGAAGCTTCGGCATTCCGGCTGAGAACATCAATGTGATATCGCTTTTTGTTGGCGGCGCGTTCGGATCCTCTCTGAACACGAACTACTATCCGTTCCTGACAGCGCTCGCCGCGAAAGAGGTAGGCAGGCCGGTTAAGCTTAACTACACGCGCCGTCAGATGTTCACGGGTCACGGCTATCGTCCGTACACGATGCAGAAGGTATCCGTCGGCGCCGGATTGGACGGGAAACTGGTCTCGATAATTCACGAAGCGACCACCAATTCTTCTACATACGAAGACTTTACCGAGAGTACGAGCCGTTTCGGAAGGACGCTCTACGAATGTCCGAACTATGATTCGCCGTATTTTCTGGTCAAAACGGATCTTCCGACGCCGACGTGGATGCGGGCGCCTGGAGCGGTCAGCGGAGCGTTCGCGATCGAATCGGCGATCGACGAACTCGCTTATGAGCTCAAGATTGATCCGGTCGAACTGCGTCTTATCAACTATGCGGAAAAGGATCCGGAATCCGGAAGGCCCTTTTCGAGCAAGGCTCTGAAGGAGTGTTTCAAGGTCGGCGCTGATAGATTCGGATGGGCGAAAAGGAAGTTCGCTCCGCGTTCGATGAAGGACGGGAACTGGCTTGTCGGATGGGGTACGGCGGTAGGCACGTGGGGTGCTTTTCAGGCACCTGCGAACGCGAAGATAAGACTGAACGCGGACGGCACCGTATACGTCGGAAGCGGGACTACGGACATCGGACCAGGCACGTACACCGTTATTACCATCATCGCGGCAGAAGCATTGGGAACAGATCCATCGAAGATAAAATTCGAACTCGGCGATACACGCCTTCCGCAGGCGCCCTCGCAGGGCGGATCAATAACCACAGCTTCGGTTGGTTCCGCGGTTTTCGGTGCGGCGGGCGAAGTGCGCAGGCAGTTGCTGGGATACGTATCCGGGAAAGAGGGCACTCCGCTCTTCGGCGCTAAATTCGAGGATACCGAGTTGGTTGACGGCACATTGCGACTGAAGGGCGACGTTGCAAAGGCGATGTCGATTTCTGAGGTTATGAAGGCCGGCGGCGTCCAGCTTGTCGAGGTCGGATACGAGTCGAAGCCTTCAGCGGAAAGGCAGAAGTACACCACGATGGCACACGGCGCGCAATTTGTGGAAGTTAAGGTCGACGAGAATCTCGGGATCATCAAGGTGACCCGTGTCGTCGAGGCCACTGCCTGCGGGCGGATCATCAATCCGAAGACGTCTCATTCGCAGGAAATGGGCGGAATCGTGTGGGGGATCGGGATGGCGCTGCAGGAGGCGACGGAGGTCGACCATCGGTACGGCAAGATGATGACCACAAATCTTGCCGATTATCACGTACCTGTTAACGCGGACGTACACTATGTCGAGACCGACTTTGTCGAGGAAAAAGACGAGATAGTCAACGAACTCGGGATAAAGGGAATGGGCGAACTTTGCCTTGTTGGAATTCCGGCGGCGATCGCCAACGCGGTTTTCCATGCAACAGGCAGGCGGGTTCGGGACCTGCCGATAACACCGGACAAGATCCTTTAGAACGGACAAGCGTTTCAAGATGAGGGAAATACGCGAGATCATTGCCGCCGTTCGTGCGGCTTCCGAAGAAGAGCCGTTTGCGCTTGCAACTGTCGTGGACGTGAAAGGCTCGAGCTATCGTATGCCTGGCGCCAAGATGCTTGTTCGCGCCGACGGCAGTTTTGTAGGCACCGTGTCCGGGGGATGCGTCGAGGCGGACGTGCTCGAACGGGCGTCAAGGGTGCTCGAGAGCGGACAACCCGAGGTATTTCATTACGACACCACCGCTGACGATGCTTCGGTGTTCAGCCTCAACATGGGTTGCAAGGGTATAGTCCGTGTGCTTCTAGAGCGCGCGTTGGCCGGTTCGGACTACCTGGGATTTTTTGAGAACGTGCTTGATTCCGGAAAGCCAGGCTACGCGGCTACTCTGGTCGGAAAGGGAAGCTCGGACTTCCCAGTCTGCGAACGGGCGTTCTTTAACGCTGAAGGGGATCTGACCGGCGGTTCTGCTCCGACCGAGGTTGCGGCCAGGGTAGCCGCGCTCGCTAACGCGGCGGGTGGAAAGCGCCGCCCGGCGGAGATATTTGAATTAGAAGGTTTTGGCGCGGAGTATTTCATCGAGCTCGCCGAGCCGCCCAGGCACCTGCTAATTTGCGGGGCGGGAGCTGATGCGATGCCATTGGCTGATATCGCCGAAAGGATCGGGTGGCGGGTCACCGTTGCCGATCACAGGGCTTCTTACGCGACAGGAGAAAGATTTCCGTCAGCGGAAAGAATCGTCGTTTGCCGCCCTGAGGATATCTCGGTACACGTTGTGGCGGACGCCGGAACCGCGATCGTCATAATGTCCCACAATTTCGGGCACGACCGGGAGTATCTAAAGCAGGCGCTCGGCTCACGCGCAGGTTATGTCGGGGCGCTCGGGCCGAGGGTGAGAACGGATGAACTGCTTGAGGAACTTGGAAAGGAAGGCGTCTCGTTTTCGGAAGACCGCCTTGAGAGGCTATTTGCGCCGGTCGGACTCGATACCGGCGGCGACGATCCCGAGACGATCGCTCTTGCGATCGCGGCTGAGATCAACGCCGTATTTTCGGGGCGGGAGGGAGGCCACCTGCGCGGCCGCGGCGGCCCGATCTATGACAGGTGATATTTATTCAGAACTTTTTGAAATATCCGGCTTATTGTGACTATCTCGAAATACACATTAAGAGAAATGAGCAATAGAAAAACAGGAACAATTCTGCTTGCCGCAGGAGGTTCTCGAAGGCTCGGCAGTCCAAAACAGCTTGTATCGTTCGAAGGAACTTCGCTGATCAAGCACGTAGCGGTAACTGCATTGATCGCCGACTATCCGGCGGTCGTAGTCCTCGGTTCTTCCGCGGAGAAGATCGGCAACGAGCTTAACGACCTGGCTGTGGAGCGGGTAGTGAACAGCGAGTGGAAGCGCGGCATCAGCACCTCAATCAAGAAAGGGCTAGGGGCGTTGAGAAAGGCGCATCCCGAACTTGAGGCGGTGATCGTGATGCTGTGTGACCAGCCTGACGTTTCGCCAGAGACGCTTCGGCGACTGGTCGAAAAGTACAGGCAAACAGGACTGCCTATCGTCGCGAGCTATTACGATGGCACGGTCGGTGTTCCGGCGCTGTTCGGATACGAGATGTTCGGAGAAATTCTCGCACTTGACGGCGACCAGGGTGCAAAGACCTTGATCCATAAGTACGAAGATACGCTGGTGGCGACAATCCCGGTTCCGGAAGCTTCGTTCGATATCGACACTCCCGAGGATGTAAAGCAGTTGGCAAAGGTCGCCGCCTGACGGAGGCTTACCTGACGGTGCGAATCATCTGCCGCCAAGCTGGGCCAGAAGTTCTCTAACTGCCGTGTCCAGCTGTGAATCATGGCCCGTGAAGGTCTCGCCTATCGGCCGAGTGACCTGTACATCTACCGGCCTCGGATTCAACTCCATGTCTTTCCCGTCCGCACCTGTGATCTTGCTGCGCGGAAGCCTGAACCGGGTTCCGTCGAAAAGCGTCGGACTCCAGGTAAAGATTATCCATCCCGCGGTTGGTTCGCCTACTACTTTTCCAAGTTTAAGAGCCCTGTAGCCTTCGGTCATATCTTCCGCGTCCGAAAGCGAATGCTGATTGGTGACCAGTATCGTCGGACGCTCGAGCGCCCTCTGACCGAGCGCGGGCCTTGCCGGAACTTCCCAAAGCCCCCGCTCGCGCATCGTGAGGTAACCCTTGCGGGAAAGCACATCAATTACATACGGGTTCACAAAACCGCCGTTGTTGTTTCTTATGTCTATCACGACCCCGTCTTTAGCCTGATTCTCGACATCCAGATCAACGTAAAGCTTTTCCAGTGAACCGGATGACATGTCCGCTAAATGGACGTAGCCGAGCCGTCCACCGCTAGCTCTGAGCACATAAGCCCGATTTGACTCGACCCACTGATCGTACAAAAGCCCCTTCTCGGCTCCCGTGCTGACGGGCTTGACGACAACCTTTTTCTTTCCTTCACCCGAAGGATCGGGCGAGACCTCGATCTCGACTCGCTTTCCGACCTTGTTTTCAAGCAATTCATTTAGATTCGTAGTTGCGCCGACTACGTCTCCGTCCACCGAAAGCAGGTAATCGCCAACCTTGACCTCGCCTGTTACAGCGGCCGGACCAAGCACTATGACCTCGAGGATCTTCAGCCTGCCTGCCGCCTCAAACTCGGAAGCGTCGAACCTCAGACCCAAACGGCCGATAGGCGCTGCATCGAAACCGTTCGGGCCGCTGACTCCCAGATGCGAAGCGTTCAGTTCGCCTACCATCAGGTTCATTATCCGCCGCAGCTCGTCTATGTTCCCTGCGGCGCGGGCAAGCGGTTCATACTTTGCGCGGACAGAGTCCCAGTTTGCACCGTGGAATCCGGGATCGTAGAAATGGTCGCGCATGTAGCGCCATCCCTGTTCGAAGATCTCCATCCTGTCGTCGGCGAATCGCACAGTATCGGTGATCTTGATGCTGACGCCTTTGGCAGTTCCGTTCGCAACATTGACCGAGTTCACGCGGCCATTTTCGATGAAATAGATCGTTTTGCTGTCCGGAGAGAACTGGGCATCCGACTTGAAGTTAGGTGTCGAGGTCAGCTGTTTCGGAGATCGGTCGCGCTCAAGTTCGTCCAGCGCGATCGCATAGAGATTGAACTTTCCTTCTGCAGAGGCCGTTACCAGGAGCGTCTTGCCGTCCGGGCTGATGACGTGCTCATTGATGTTCACACCGGTCGGCACAAGGCTCAGACGTTTCCTGATGTCGTCGAAGACTATCTTCAAGGGTTCTTTCTTGTCCGCCTCTGGGGAAGGGCTGGCCGCGGGAGACGCTTCGGACACCGGAGACGGTTTCGTGTCCGGCTTCGACTTCTCCTTTGGATTTTCCTGCTCGAAAAGTCCGCGAAACTTATCCTCATCGAATTTCGGCGTTTTTAATTTCAGGTCAACCATCGCGAGCGAGGGCGTCTCGGTCCTCTGAACGGAATCGAAGAGAATATATTCTCCGTCCGGGCTCCAGGAGACGGTACCGCTGTTAGAGTTGGCCAGAAAACTGATGGGCTTCGCGCCCCCTCCATCAACCGACGCGACGGAAACATTTGTGAACGATCGGTTCGACGGCGAAAGTGTGAGAAACGCTATCCACTTGCTGTCCGGCGACCAGGCGAAAGTTCTCTTGTCCAGAAGCGGAGCGAGGTCTGTGTAAAGGTCGGTGACCTTGGTCTCCTTGCCCGTTTCCGCGTCACGCGTCCAGATCGATCTTGCGTTGCGCACGAAAGCGAGCTTCTTTCCATCCGGCGAGTACGAAGGAGAGTAGTCGTTTCCGGCCGTGGTCAGCTGTTTTTCGGCGCCAGTTGCAAAGTCGTATTCGAAGATCCTGTATTTCCCGTCGCGTTCCGATGCGTACACCACCCGTTTGCTGTCTGCCGACCACGCCGCGTACGATTCGGGAGCCGCCGTCCTTGTGATCTGCACGGCGTCACCTCCGTCCGCTGCCGATGCGGCGAATACGTCCCCGCGAGCGATCAGAGCCACCTTCTTTCCGTCGGGAGACAGAGCGAACTCATCGATCTTCGATGAAAGATTGATCGTCGAGGCGATCAAGTCGGTGGAATTTCCTCTCAGGTTCACGGGAACCCTTCCGGCCTTGCCCGATGATGTATCGAGCGACCAGATCGCAAATTCCCGCTCGAATACGATCCGCGAACCGTTGAAAGAAATGTTCGCCCAAAGCACCCTTCCATCACGAAAAGCAGTTACCTGGCGTTCGGCTCCGCCGATAGTCATCGACCAGATGTTCTGAGTACCGCTCCGGTCCGACACAAACCAGAGGGTCTTGCCGTCAGGCGACCACATGGGCCACTGCTGTTTTGCGCCGATCTTTGTCAGTTGCTTGTAGGCGTCTCCCGTCTTGAGCCATATCTCTGTTTCGTCAATATGGCTGCGGCCCTTGCGCCACCATTGCCCGTTCGAGATCCCGCGGGCCGAAAAGGCGATCGAATTTCCGTCCGGCGAAGGTGCGGAGAAGAACTCGTTGGTGTAACGGTCGTTGCTGACCGGCATCGGCGTTCCGCCGCGCGCGCGCACACGGAAGATATCGTTCATCCCCGAGATTTCCTGATTGGAAGAATAGAAATACAGCCATTCGCCGTCGCGCGACCATCCGTCGAGATAATCGGCTGTATCGTTGAACGTGACCCTTCTAAGTTCGTTTGTCGCGAGGTCGAGGACATAGATATCGGTGTTGCCTGTCCGGTCCGAAACAAAAGCAAGCTTCTTTCCGTCCGGCGAATAGGCCGGCCGACCTTCGGTCGCGGGATGCGAGACGAGTATCCGCGCCGTACCGCCGGCGTAGGCCACCGTCCAGATGTCGCCTCCGGAGACGAATGCGATCTCGGAATTGTCCGGCGAAACCGCCGGCTCGGTCATGTAGGGCGTTCCGGACTGGGCCGAAACCGCAACCACGGCAAAGAGAATGAGCGACAGTTCTTTTACGAAGGATCGGTTCTTCATCATCATTTTGATCTTCAGGATTCTGTTCGAAATGGGAATTACGCCCATAATACCGACCTTCGGACATTTTTGTTTCAGGCTCCGTGATCGAAGGAGGGGTCATGCTCGATGTCGGTATCTTTTCCGGGCTTCAATTGCATTTGGAACGTTCGAAAGTTAGGATGATTGGAACAAGAACACAAGGAGTTTCAAGAAAGAGCGATATGAAGATGCCAGGCGGATTTGATCTGAACTCGATGATGCAGCAGGCCCGGGAAATGCAGGAGCAGATGGGCCGTGAGATGAAAGAGATGAAAGTGGACGCTTCCGCCGGAGGCGGCGCCGTGACGGTCAAGATGCGGGGTGATTTTGAGGTGGTCGAGCTTGTCATCTCGGCGGACCTCGTGAAGGATGGCGACACTGAAATGATCCAGGACCTGACGGTCGCGGCTCTGAACGAGGCCAGGCGGAAGGTAGAGGAAGCTCTGAAAGGAAAACTCGGCGGGATGCTTCCGCCGGGCATGGGATT
>JAHEEZ010000173.1 GCA_024640445.1 Acidobacteriota bacterium
CAGGCCCGCCGCCATCGAGACGGGGTTTCCGCCGAAGGTGGAGAAGGTAAGGCCGGGGAAGGCATCAGCGACCTCAGATGTCGCGATCGTCCATCCGATCGGCACGCCGTTGCCCATACCCTTCGCGGAGGTGATGATGTCGGGCTCGACTCCCCAGTGCTCGATACCGAACCACTTGTCCCCCGTTCGGCCCCAGCCGGTCTGAACCTCGTCCGCAATGAAGAGGCCTCCGTGGTTTCGTGTGATCTCCGCCACTTTGGCGAAGTATTCTTTCGGAGGAACGATGAAACCGCCGACGCCGAGAATGGGTTCCGCCATGAACGCGGCGATCTCGCCGGTGGTTGTGGTCCTGATCAGCTCCTCTACATCATCGGCACACGCAACGCCGCAGCTCGGATATTCCAGCTTGAACGGGCACCGGTAGCAGTACGGCGCGGGAGCGTGGACCATCCCCGCGACCTGTGACGCAACCGGCTTCCAGGTCGAATGGCCGATAGCCGACAGCGCCGTCGCGCTTCTGCCCGAATAGCTGTGACGAAGGACGACAACCTCACTTCGACCCGTTGCCAGTTTCGCTGCCAGGATCGCAGTGTCGTCCGCTTCCGTGCCGCTGTTCGAAAAAAAAGACTTCTTCAGTTTGCCGGGCGATATCTGCGCGAGTTTCTCGGCCAGGTCGCTCTGGGGCTTGTTTGCGTAAAGCGTGGACGTATGCGAGATCGAGTTCACCTGTTCGATTATCGCCTCGTTCACCACGGGGTTCGCGTGGCCGACGCTGACCGTCAGCACGCCGCCAAAACAATCCAGGTAACGGTTGCCCTGGTCGTCCCATACGAATTCTCCGCTGCCTTTCACGAGCGCGAGCGGTTCCTTGTAATAGTTGGCGACCGCAGGGAAAAGGAACTCCCTGTGTTTTCTGATCGCTTCAGATAATTCCGTTTTCTTTTCTGATGGGTTCATTGGCAATGCTCCGCAAGAGGTAACCGGGATCCAGGAGGAATTGGAACGTCAAACAAGATATCGCGGCAGCGGCTCTGGAAGGACCGGATCGCGCGAACGAAAAACTTGACCAATCGGCGCCACAATAATAACGTATTTGCCAGTCATTAATCCATCAGTACACCTTGCCGGTCCAGCCGGCGCAGATCGGCGGGCGCATTCCTAAACCAATGAAAAAAACCGCCACGTTCATTGCTGTCCTGGTATTCGCGATCGCCGCAAGTGCCCAGGACTCATCTGTCTCCGACTCCGAATCAATATACCGGCAGGCAAGCGCTTTCGCGCTGAATGGAGGTTCGGCCTCGGTAACCGGAACAGTGATCAAGAAAGACAGGGTGACCATCTCGCTGACAGGAACGATCTACTTCGGCGCTAAGGTGGACGGACGCGTAACCGGAGCCGTTTTCATCGGCCAGGGCAGAGTGTCGGTGGTCACCCCTCCCGCTGAATTCGAAAAGAAGAACCTTCAGAGGTTGATCGGCGCGGATACGATCGAATCGGATTTCACCGAAGCGGTATTTCGCCTGACCGACGGTTCGCTCGACAGCATTGCCGCCGGATCTAAACCCGAATCGGCCGCGGCGAACGCGGTGAAACTAGCCCGGGATACTGACCCGAGGATCAGTCAGGAAACCGGAGCAAATCTCCCGGCCAGGATCGCGATCTCGATCCAGAATCAAGAAGATCCGGGATTCTTTTTCGTCACTTTCTCAGGCGGAAAGCGAGGCGCATTCAGCTATGCCTTTGATCCGCAGACAAGGATCCCGTCAACCTCCTTTGGCATAAACGGCGGGGAAAAGGGCGTTATCTGGTCGTATGACGGGGGTATCAGTTACGCGGATGTGTGGACCGCATTTGCGTCAGAAGAAGATTACAAGAATGGTGTGGTCGCGTTTTCCGATGCTTACGATCTGATCGACATCATCGATTACTCGATGGACATCGATATCCGTGATCCCGGAAAGCAGCTTGGGATCAAAGCGAGGATCGCGTTCTCCGCAAAGTACCCGGGCGTAAAAGCGATCCCGTTTTACGTGGGCGAATCGCTAGGCGAAGGAAGAAGTGAACGCCTGAAGCGCCAGATGAGGATCAGTTCCGCGACCGCCGCAGGAGCTGCGGTGTCGTTTGCGCAGGAGGATTGGGACAGTGGATTTGTTGTCTTTCTCAAACAGCCTCCGAAGGTCGGAGAACCTGTGGTAGTGGAGTTCGAACTTGCGGGCGATTTCATGCAGAAGCCGGAAGGCACCGATCTTGTCTATTATCCCAGGTCAAATTCCACATGGTATCCGCGCCACGGTTTCCTCGACCGCTCCACCTACACGCTCAAGTTCGATCACGAGAGCAAACTTGCGGTTGCGAGCGTCGGGGAGCGGACGGCGGAAGCAGACAAGGATGCCGACAAATACGGGATAACCACCTACAAGATCGACCAGCCGGTCTCGCTCGTCACATTTGCCTACGGGAGATTCGAGGTCAAGGAAGAGGACCTGAAATTCGAAGATGGCAAAACGATCCCTCTTGAGTATTTTTCCCTCAGAGGTGATTTCAGAACGATCAAGGAAGAGTTCATCCTCGCCGAGATGAACAACGCGCTCCGATATTTCCGCGCGTTGTTCGGCGATTACCCTTATTCGAGATTCAGCGCGGTCTTTCATCCTTATCCGTTCGGCCAGGGTTTCGCTTCGATTTTGCTGATGCCAAAGGCGGACCGCGAAAGCAAATTTGTCTATTCATTCATCGCGCACGAGACCGCGCACCAATGGTGGGGGAACATCGTCGCCTGGCGCTCATACAGGGACCAGTGGCTGAGCGAGGGTTTCGCGGAATACTCCGGCGTCCTGTATACGGCGCTCCGGGACAGTCCAAAAGCTGCGGATAATCTGATCGACAGAATGCGCGATGAGATCGACAAGCCCACGCAAAATCTTCGCGGACAAGGCAAAGACAGGGATGTCGACGTCGGCGCGATAATCAGCGGGCGACGCCTTAATTCGAGCGAGGCGCTGGGTGTTTATCAGAACCTTGTCTACAACAAGGGTGCGTTGGTCCTGAGGATGATCCATTTCCTGATGAGCGACCCTTCGACGGGTGACGACAAGGCATTCTTCGAAATGATGAAGGATTTCGTGTCGCGTTACCGGAACAAGGTCGCTTCGACCGAGGATTTTCGAGCCGTCGCGGGCGAGCACTTCGCGAAGACGCCGATCGCCCAGAAGTATGGGCTTAAGGGTCTGAACTGGTTCTTTGACCAATGGGTATATGGCGCATACCTGCCGGCCTACAGGATCGAATATAGCTACCAGGACGTCGGGAACGGACAGGTGGCGGTCAAGGGAGAGGTCATACAGGAAAACGCCGGGAAGGACTGGTTCATGCCGCTTCCCATCTCGTTCGATTTCGGGAACGGCCAGTTCGCGCGCGGGACAATAATCGCATATGGCGAGCGGCAGCCGTTCGAAGTTAAGCTGCCCGCGAAGCCGAAGAAGACCGATGTTGATGTAAAGAAGTGGATACTGTCGGAAAAGACGGAGACGGTTCTTAAGAAGTAACACGGATCGTGGGCTCAGGTTCCGGGCAGAGGTTCCACGTTCCAAGTTTCAAGTTCCGGGCAGGGGTTCCAAGTTTCAGGTTCCAAGTTCAAGGCGCCAGGTCCAGGGTTCCAGGTTCTTGGTTGAGGGATCGCATTTCAAATTCAAGATTTCAAAATTTAAGGCTCGGGACGGAAGGTCAGGGGATCTCGCCCCTGAGATTACACCGCCTGGTTACGGATCCCTAGAGGGCGAGCCATTGGCTTGAGACAAAGAATTTTGAAATTTGAGATCTGAAATTTGAATTCTGAATTCTGTAATCTCTGATCTGAAACACTAACTTGAACCTGAAACTTGGAACGTGGAACCTCAAGGTGGAACCTGGACCTGGAACCTTGAACTGACCTATGGCTCCTCTCAAACATTGCCCTAACAAATTCTACTTTGATATCATTCCCCGCAAACCCTACCTTTTCATTACAAGGAATCGCTATGGAAGACATTTCCTTTAACGTCAACGGAAAAAGAACCTCCGTCAGTGCCGAACCGTCAACACCGCTTTTGTGGGTGATCCGCGAGAAACTCGGGCTTACGGGAACCAAGTACGGATGCGGCATAGCCGCTTGCGGAGCGTGCACCGTCCATGTCGACGGTATCGCGACGCGTTCGTGTGTAACCCCTGTATCAGACGTCTCGGGCAAGAAGGTCACAACTATTGAAGGCCTGTCCGAGAACGGCGACCATCCGCTCCAGAAAGCCTGGGTCCAGGAACAGGTTCCGCAATGCGGGTACTGTCAATCGGGCCAGATCATGCAGGCGGCGGAGCTGCTTGCGAAAAAAGGGAATCCAACGCGGCAGGAGATCGTCGAGCATATGAACGGTGTTCTGTGCCGGTGCGCAACCTACTACAGGATCATAAAGGCGATCGAGAGCGCCGCGACAGGGAGGAAGCCGTGATGACCGAAAAGAACGAAACCGGAATATCGAGACGCGGATTCCTGAAGGCGGCCGGAGGCGTGACGTTTGCGGTCGCGGCGTATGCCCTGCTCCCGAAGCTTCCTTTCGGAGGCGAGGCGGAGGCGAGCGGTGAATTCGTAGAAAAAGAGATAAACGCGTGGGTAAGGATCGCGGCTGACGGAAAGATCACGATCTACAATCCGGCGGCGGAAATGGGCCAGGGATCGATGACCGCGCTCCCGATCATCCTCGCGGAGGAGATGGACGCCGACTGGTACGACGTCAGGATCGAGAATTCGCCGATCGAACCCGATATCTATGGAAGCGGAAGTCCGGGCCGCCTTGCGATGATCACCGTGGGCTCGCGTTCGGTTCGGACCTATTACGATTCCCTCAGACTCGCGGGCGCCAGCGTTCGAAAGGCGATGCTCGACGCGGGGGCGAAGAAACTGGGTGTTCCCGTATCCGAGCTCACGACCGGCCCGAGCGTGGTTATCCACAAGAAGTCCGACAATCGTGTTTCGTATGGAGAACTCGCAGGATCGATGGAGATACCCGCCTCGCCGCCAAAGGCAACTTTAGCGGACCTGAAAGACCCGAAGGACTTCCGGCTCATAGGAAACCAGCGCGTTCCAAGGTCCGACATTCCCGCAAAGACGGACGGGAGCGCGATGTACTCGATCGATGTGCGCCTGCCGGGAATGGCGTACGGGATGATCTCGCATTCGCCTGTGAATGGAGCAAAACCTTCATTGAAGAACGCTGCTTCGATCAGATCGATGAAAGGCGTGCTTGGGGTCGTCGAACTTGACCAGGGGGTCGGTGTGATCGCCGAATCAGTCGAGGAAGCGCTCGCGGCAAAGAACGCTTTGGATATTGCATGGGCCGGAGGCGAAGCAAGAGGTCACAACACCGGCTCGATGTTCGACGAGTATGCGGCTGCTGCTTCGGACGCTTCGAGATCCGGAAGTTCGCTGGACAGCGCCGGCGATGCCGCAGGCGCTCTTTCAAGGGCTGAGAAAAAGTACTCCGCAGACTATCTGAACGACCATGCGTACCATGCGCAGATGGAACCTCTGAACGCAGTGGTCTCGGTCGCGTCCGATGGCAAGAGCGCGGAGGTATGGGCAGGTTCGCAGGCTCCCGACGGAGCGAGATCCGCCGCGGCTCGTGTATTGGGAATCGACCGGTCAAAGGTCAAATATAACCAGATGTACCTTGGCGGAGGTTTCGGAAGGCGTTCCAATTCCGACTATGTCGAAGAGGCAGCCGCGCTGGCGAAGACGATCAACCGACCGGTCAAGATGATGTGGACCCGCGAGGACGACATCACCTTTGGGCAGTTCCGGCCGGGCTCTTTGCAGAGGATGGAAGCGGGCGTCGATTCCAAAGGGAACATTGCCGCCTGGCGCTACACCATAGTCGGAACCGGAGGCGGCCTTCTGACAAGCGGTGCGGAGTCGCAGTTCTACGATCTTCCGAACCGGCTTGTCGAACGTCGTGATGTCGAGGCGGGGATCCGTACCAAGCATTGGCGCGCGGTCGGACATGGCGCGAACAAGTTCGCGATAGAGGCGTTCATCGATGAGATCGCGCACGGCGAGGGAGTCGATCCTTACGAGTTCCGCCGCAGGCTTATGGCGAAACAGCCGCGCGCTCTGAAGGTCCTGGACACCGCGGCGGAAATGGCGGATTGGAGCAAGCCTTCACCAAAGGGCCGCGCGAAAGGCATCGCGTTCGCCGAGAGAAGCGGCTCGCTATGCGCCGGAGTCTGCGAGGTTTCTGTTGCCGACGGCCGGATACGTGTTCACAAGATTTGGTGCGCGTTGGATTCCGGTCAGGTCATCCAGCCGGACAACGTGATCGCGCAGTCGGAAGGGAACATGCTGATGGGCCTTGGAAACGTGCTGTACGAGAGCGTGACGATCAGGAGTGGGAAGGTGGTCGAGACAAACTTCGACGGATACAACATCGCGAGGATCGAAGATACGCCGGACCTGATAGAGATCAAGATAATTCCTTCGAACGAACCGCCTGCAGGGGTCGGCGAGGCGGCTTTGCCGTTCATCGGCGGGGCAGTTTCCAACGCGGTTTTCGCCCTGACCGGGAAACGTTTGAGGCACATCCCGTTCACACGTGAGAAAGTGCTCAAAGAGCTGTCAGGCTAAGGCCTTTGGGGTGTAAACGTCTTTCGCGAGGTCGGCGACCGGCTCGAGTTCGCCGGCCTCGGCGAAATCCACCGCCTCGCGAACGGTCTCTTCCGCTCCCCGTTCGATCAGGTTCAGATCTGCGCCGTTCGCTATACCCGACGCGACCAGCCTTTCCCTCATCAGCTTGACCGGACACCGCTCCTTCCACGCTTCTATCTCCGCTTTGGTCCTGTAAAGATCCGGATCGTACATCGAATGCGCCCGGAATCTGTAGGTGTTCGCGACAAGAAAGAACGGCCTGGAATTGTTTCGGGCGAAGGCCACGGCCCGCCGGGCAGCCTCGCGGACGGCGATAACGTCCATCCCGTCGACCCTTTCGTATTCGATCCCGTAACCTTCCGCTTTCTTTGCGATATCCGGCTGGGACTGGTGCCTTGTCAATGCGGTCCCCATCGCATAGAGGTTGTTTTCGCAGACGAAAACTACCGGTAGGTTCCAGAGCGCAGCCAGGTTCAGGGATTCGTGGAACTCGCCCTCGGCGACAGCCCCGTCCCCGAAGAAGCATCCCGTAACGTTGCCCGCACCGGACATCCTGTCCGCCAGCGCAAGCCCCACCGCCAAAGGAAGTCCGCCCGCGACTATCGCGTTTCCGCCGTAAAAGTTCCTGGAAGAGTCGAACAGATGCATTGATCCGCCGCGCCCTCTCGAGCATCCGCTCGCCTTTCCGAACATTTCAGCCATAACCGCGTCCGGTGATATCCCGCGGACGATGGCGTGTCCGTGTTCGCGGTAGGTGGCTACGATCCTGTCTCCTTCCGTGAAACAGGGGATCGCTCCAGCCGCGACCGCCTCTTCACCTATATACAGGTGCAGGAATCCGCGTATCTTGCCGGCGCTGTACAGTTCGACACACCTTTCCTCGAACCTCCGTATCAGCACCATCTCCGCGAACATCGCCAATGCGTCTTCCTTTCCGATCTTCTTGCTAATCTTCGCCATGGTAGCCATCTTCATTTCTCCAAAGTCGATATGTCGCCTTCCGGCAATCCCAGTTCGCGCGCTTTCAGCAGGCGCCGCATTATCTTTCCACTTCGCGTTTTTGGAAGGGAAGTGAGGAACTCGA
>JAHEEZ010000174.1 GCA_024640445.1 Acidobacteriota bacterium
GGCTGAGCGAAAGGGATTCAAGGTTGAACTCCTCGACGAGCAGTCGGGCAGTGAAGCCGGCATCAAATCCGCGACCTTTCGAGTCGAAGGAGATTACGCTTACGGGCTTCTTGCGGGAGAGGCCGGCGTTCACCGCCTCGTGCGAATCTCACCGTTCAACTCGGGCGGCAGCCGCGAGACGTCGTTCGCTTCTTTCTTTGTCTCTCCGGAGATCGATGACGACATCGAAGTGGATATCCAGGAAAAGGACCTGCGCATCGATACTTACCGCTCGACCGGCGCGGGCGGACAGCATGTGAACACGACCGACTCGGCTGTTCGGATAACCCATATTCCAAGTGGAATTGTCGTTACATGCCAGAACCAGCGTTCGCAGATCCAGAACCGCCAGGTGGCGATGCAGGTTCTGAGATCGAGGCTATATGAGCTGGAACTCGACAAGCGGCGCGCAGAAGCGGCTGAACTTGAGGAAAGCAAACAGGACATCTCATTTGGTTCGCAGATCCGCAACTATGTCCTTCATCCGTACCGGCTCGTCAAGGATACACGTACAAAGCTGGAACAGTCGGACGTGGACGGCGTACTGGATGGCGACATCGACGCTTTTATCAAGGAGTTCCTTCTTCGAAAGAGATCCCGGCAGTAGTTCGGATACGCGGGTGGTTTCTTACCAGCGAGCCGGATTTCGTGTATCATTGGCGATAACTCAACGCCCCGAAGCCCCTGACAGATGGCAGCACGCACAAGAAAATCCTCTTCCTCAGCAAAACCTACACACTACAACGAGTTTGTCGGTATAGTCTTTTTTGCGCTTGCCGTCCTTTCTTTCATTTCCCTGATCAGCTACAACGCAGGTGACTGGAACCTCAGCACCAGCAGCTCGCAGGAAACAAAGAACTGGGTCGGTCCGGTCGGGTCAGTCTTGGCCGATCTACTGTTTCAAACTATCGGTTCGATGGCGTATCCGCTTCCTGCACTCTTTGTGCTGATAGGAATTCGGTACCTGTTCGGAAATTCGCCAAAGACACGGATCTCAAAGGCACTTGGCGTCTTGCTTTTTGTCTTTTCCGGCGCGGCGCTTCTAACGCTTTTCGGATTCTACGGAGGGCTGGCGGGAGCATTTCTCTATCGTATTGCGGCTTCTTTGCTGAACGACATAGGAACCGGAATAGTATTTTCCGCGCTGCTGCTCGCCTCGCTCATCCTTGTCACGAACTTCTCTTACTCTTCATTCTTCGAGAGCGTGCAGTTGGCGGGGAACAACTTCCGGATAAGGTTCGCTGAATGGTGGGACCGGTATAAGAAGAACCGAGCTGTGGCCGCCGAAGGGAAGGCCGCGGCGAAAGGAAAGACACCTGAACCCGTGAGAGCTAAGACAGGAGCGAATGAGACACTCCTGACCGAGCCTCCGACGATCTCAGACGGCAGCGCCAAGGGTAAGGAAGAAGCGGATGTTTTCAGAAGGCTCGATCCGCCGGATATGCTTCCTTTCGGAAACGCACCCGCTAAAGCGGAGTTCGCTGAGATGAAAGCCCGTGCCGCGGAAGCCGGAACCGGTGCGGCGTCTGGGAAAGAGATCCCGATACGACCGGAACACGACACCGGGAGTCTGAAGGGTAATGCCGGCGAAGAAGAAAAACCTGAAAAGAAGAAGAAGGATATCGGCGAGTACCAGCTTCCTTCGGTCGAATTTCTGACAGAACCGCCTCCTCGGATCGAGCAGAACGATAATGAGTTGCTTGCGGTCGCCGACGACCTGACCGAAAAGACCAAGGAATTCAACGTGACCGGTTCCGTGAAGCACATAGGGCTGGGTCCGGTCGTTACGACCTATGAATTCAAACCTGACGCGGGAGTGAAATACTCCAGGGTGACCGGGCTTGTAGACGACCTGTGTCTGGCGCTGAAAGCGGAGTCGATCAGGATCGAGCGGATCCCGGGCAAGGCATTCGTGGGGATCGAGGTTCCAAACAAGGTTAGGGAAACGATCTTCCTTCGCGACGTGATCGAGTCCGAGAAGTTCAAGAAGGCAGACTCGCTCTTGTCGATCGCCCTCGGCAAGAAGATTGACGGAGCACGCCAGGTGGCGGACCTCGCAAAGATGCCGCATCTGCTGATCGCCGGAGCTACGGGCGCTGGAAAATCGGTCGGCGTGAACACTTTGATCGTGTCTATCCTCTATAAGGCGAGGCCCGATCAGGTCAAGTTCATCATGGTCGATCCAAAACGCCTGGAACTGGGCGTTTATTCGGATATTCCCCATCTCGCCACTCCGATCATTACCGATCCGAAAAGGGCTTCAACGGCTTTGAAATGGGCGGTCTCTGAAATGGAGCGCAGGTACAAGGAACTTGCGGGCTGGGGTGTCAGGAACATCGACGGATTCAACGTCGAGGTAAAGCGCAGGAATTCCCTGAAACAGTTCGACGAGGACGGCAATCCTCACTCCGCGCTGCCTTATATCGTGATCATCATCGACGAGCTTGCAGACCTGATGATGGTATCGGGCAAGGAGGTCGAGGAATCGATCACAAGGCTCGCTCAGATGGCGAGGGCGGTCGGCATCCACCTGGTCCTTGCTACTCAGAGGCCGTCGGTAGATGTGATCACCGGCCTTATCAAAGCGAATTTTCCTGCAAGGATCTCGTTCCGGGTTTCCTCGAAGATCGACTCCCGCACGATCATCGACGCGAACGGGGCCGAGAGGCTTTTAGGGAAGGGCGATATGCTGTTCCTTCCGCCGGCGACCTCGCAATTGATTAGGGTTCATGGAGCGTTTGTAGACGAGAAAGAGATCAGGAAGATCGTTGATCATATCAAAGCCCAGGCCTCGCCGGAGTACGATGAGACGATCACCCAGTCAGAAGAAGAATCGGACGAGTTCGGTGATCTTCCCGGGCGCGGCGATAAACTCTTCGAAGAGGCATTGAAGACGGTCGTGAGTGCTGGAAGGGCTTCGACCTCGCTTCTGCAAAGGCATCTCAGGATAGGATACGGGCGGGCGGCCGCGATCCTGGACGCACTCGTCGCAGAAGGATACATCGGCGATATGGACAGTACGAAACGTGCGCGACCGGTTCTGCAGAAGGCCTATGAAGCCATGCAAGAGATAGAAGAAGGCCGCGAGTTTTAAGTAACCAGGGTCTTCCGCGCCCCCACGGCGCGAGATGTCACCATCAGCCGGTTCTCACACGCCGGCTATCCTCGCACAAGATGAATATCCTCACGTTCCGAAAACCAATTGTCGCTATTTTTCTGGTGTTAATTAACCTGACTGCCGCCGGATGCGCACACGAAGCCGGGATCCCGCTTCCCGCAAATGTGCGCATCGACGCAACTGCTATTGAAATCAATCTTGCGGATGCAGCCGAATTAGAGTCGCTTCCGGGGATCGGCGCGAGAACCGCAGCCAAGATAATCGAATACAGAACGGCCAATGGACCTTTTCGAAGGACCGAGCAGCTAATGATGGTCGACGGAGTGAGCGAAAGAAAGTTTCGCGCGCTTCGGGAGTTCGTCATGGTTTCCAGTCCATCGGCTAAAGTCGACAATTAGATACGATCCATACCTCATATGGGCAATTCCCTTCCAGGCTCCTCACGCCCGGCGGTTTTTCCGCTTGCTGTTCTCGCCGCCGCGTTCTCATCCGGCATATTGCTGGAATCAATGATTCCTTCAGGACCAACTGCCCTGATCGCATTGGCCGCGATGACAGGAGCGTTTTCTATTGCCTTTTCCGGGACGCGCTCGCGTACGGCATTGCTCCTGATCGCATTCATGTTCGCGGGGGCTGCCTGCAATGCATCGCGAGGAAGGCCCGATGACGACTCTGTCCGCGCGCTGCTGGACAGTGGAGTCATCACAGAAGACGATCCGGTGGACCTGTTGGGAGAGGTGGGATTCGGTGCGGAACCTATGCCGAACGGGGCGTTCTTTGACATCGCGTGCGAAGAAGCCGTTATCGGTGGAAGAAGACAAAGAGTTTCCGGAACCGTGAGGATCTTTGTCGCGGCGCGTGATCCTGTCGCCGAGGCGGAACTTGCGGGTTTGGATATCGTCCCCGGCAGAAAACTGCTCGTATCACTAAGACTTCAAAGAGAAGACAAATTCAGAAATCCCGGCGGCACGCATTACGCCGATGTTCTGGACAGGCGTGGCCTTGACGCGTCTGCCACGATCAAGAGCCCTCTTCTGATCGAGGTCCTCGGGCCTGCCCAAGGACAAATCGTGAACCGTCTTGTAAACCGATTTCGCAAGAATCTAATACGGTCAGCTATTTCCACGTTCGAACAGCCGGCATCGGGCGTGGTGGTGGCTTCGGTTCTCGGAAATCGGTACTTTTTGACAAGACAGGCCGCCGACTCATACCGCGATGGAGGCACGTTCCATGTACTGGTCATCAGCGGACTCCACGTAACCTTCGTCGGTGGACTGGTGATTTGGCTGCTGTCCGCGTTTTCCTTGAGTAGAGTTTTCAGATTTGGATGTGCGGCCGCAGCGGTTTGGGCGTTCGCATTCCTCTCCGGTTTGGGAACACCCGTCGTCAGGGCGGCGGTAATGTTCAGCGTGATAGCGATCGCCAACGGCATTTACAGAAGAGCAAAAGGACTCAATTCTCTCGGGCTTTGTGCTCTCGCGATGCTGTTTTTGGATCCTTCCGATCTTTTTGATCCTTCGTTCCAACTCACGATCGTCAGCGCGGGAGCGATCGTTGGCGCTGCTTTCCCAATGGTTGAAAAGCTGCGTGCCGTTGGCAGATGGTATCCAGCGCCGAATCATCCGTTCCCCCCGCGCGCACCCAATGCGCTCATTGTATTTTGCGAAGTGCTCTACTGGTCCCGGGATGAATGGGAATCGAGACGCGGGGGGCAGATTTGGGACTGCGTGCTATTCAAGTCGGATCTATCCGGGAAGGCGTGCAAGATTCCGGGCCGCAATGTCGTGACGGCGGCCTTCGAAGGCGTGGTGGTCTCGCTCATCGTCGGTCTGTTCCTGTTGCCGCTGCTGGTTCTGTACTTTCACCGCTTCGTTCCCGCGGCGCCAATAATGAACCTGACTGCCGGTCTGTTTCTCCTGATCCAGAACTCCTTGGCTCTGATCGCTTTGGTGCTCTCGCCGGCATCCACGGGCGCAGCGGATTCCTTCGCCTCGCTTTCCGAATTCACGGTCGGCGCTTCGATTTGGCTTCAGCAGGCGGTCTCATTAATACCCGGAGGTTCGATCCGAGTGCCGGTGTACACGGGTCACGCAGCCCTCCTCTATTTTCTCTACTACGTCCCATTGGTCTTTCTTTCTGGCCTCGTTTTCCGGTGGGACCCGTTCGCCATAAGGGTTTCCGGGGGGTGGAGACTTGTGAAAAGGATGAGGATGCACCAAGTTTCCTTTGTTATGTTTGCGGCCTTCGCGGCTACGATAATCTTCCATCCGTTCAGCGAACCTCCGCCTGATGGAAGACTGCGGGTGGACTTTCTGGATGTCGGGCAGGGTGATTCGATGCTGGTAACGTTTCCGGACGGCAAAACGATGCTGGTGGACGGCGGCGGCCGAAGGAGGATCGAAGGGGGTGTCCCGGAGGATCGTGAAGAAGGAATTCCGTTTGAGCCTGATCAGAGGGGTATAGGCGAGAGCGTGGTTTCAGAGTTCCTTTGGGAAATGGGCTACTCGAAAATAGACCGGATAGTGGTAACCCATTCCGACGCAGACCATCTTGACGGCCTCGTAGATGTCGCGCGTAACTTCGAGATCGGCGCCGCGTATTTTGGAGAGGGATACGGTAAAGGAGGTGTGTTTCCGGAATTCGAACGGATCCTTCGCCGACAAAGTGTGCCGCTGGTCCCGGTAAGGGCGGGAGACAGCTTTGAATCCGGGGAGGCAAGGGTTGAAGTACTAAATCCCCCGGGAACGGCAGCGATCGACGGTTCTTCTGACAATGACGGCTCCGTAGTGCTTATGATCACGTACGGAATGAGGCGATTTCTATTAACCGGCGATATCGAACTTGGCGCCGAAGGCGCGATCCTCACAAGATCCGGCGATATCATATCGGATGTGGTAAAGGTGCCGCACCACGGAAGCAGGACATCTTCGACCAGCGCTTTTGTCTCTGCTGTCTCACCGGATTACGCTGTGATCTCAGTCGGAAAGCGTTCGCCGTTCGGACATCCGCACAAGGAAGTTGTGGAGAGATGGAACGGCTCAGGCTCGAAGGTTCTCACGACCGGAGACTCGGGGATGATCACGATCAGCACCGATGGTGCATTGCTTGAGGTGCGGGTCTTCGCCGGAGAAAGTTCGGGGAACTGACAAAAAGCACGAAACGCCCGCAGGTTTTCTTCAAAAAAACCTCCGAGCGTTCCTTCAGTCGTCCAAATATGCCACTTTTATACGACAATGGCGCTGCCTTGTCAACAGTAAGGGACCAAGCCCAATCAATGCTTGAAATGCCGGTAGCCGGTAAAGGCCATCGCGATACCGTGTTCGTTGGCGGCGGTTATCGAGTCTTCGTCCCTTAGAGATCCGCCCGGCTGAATGATCGCCGAAATTCCGATCTTCGCGGCTTCGTCGACATTGTCGCGAAATGGGAAGAACGCGTCGGAAGCCAGCACCGATCCTTTGATCTGCAGATCCGTCCGCTCGGCCCTCATCGCCGCGATTCGCACGGAATCGACCCGGTTCATCTGGCCGGCGCCAACACCAACGGTCTGTTTGTCGCTTGCGAAAACGATTGCGTTCGATTTCACGTGCTTGCAGACCGTCCATGCGAAGAGCATTGCCTGTACTTCAGAATCGGTCGGTTTGCGGTCGCTGACGAATTTCAGATCGTCTTCCGTCACACGAAGCAGGTCCTGGTCCTGGACAAGGAATCCGCCGGATATCTGCTTGTACTCGAGTCCGTCAAAGGCGCCGTCGTCTGAGACCTTCAGGACTCTCACGTTCTTCTTCTTCTTGAATACCTCTATCGCTTCCGGCTCATAGCCGGGGGCGACGACAACCTCTGTGAAGATCTCGATAATTGCCGAAGCCGTTTCGGCATCGACGACCCTGTTAACGGCGACGATGCCGCCGAAAGCCGAAACCGGATCTGTTTCAAGCGCCCGACGATAGGCTTCCAGTGTTGTCGCGCCGAGGCCGACTCCCGAAGGGTTCGTGTGTTTGATCACCGCCACGGCGAGCTGACTGAAGTCCTGGACCAGCCTCCAGGCCGCCTCCGCGTCAACATAGTTGTTGAAGGACATCTCCTTTCCCTGGAGCTGCTCGGCCGAACTGATGCCCCCGCCGCCGTCGCGGGAATAGATCGCCGCCCGCTGATGAGGATTTTCGCCGTAACGCAGGTCCGCTTGTTTGGCGAGCGTAATGGCAAGTCTTGACGGCATCACGTCTTCCGTTTCTTCGGACTCGTAAGTTTCGTCCAGAAGTCCTTCTTCGTCGATCTCGATAAATGCAAGATTTCCGAACGGGTTCAGTGGCTCAAGCAGATCGAGATCGTCTTCCGATAGCTGGTCCGCGAGATAGCTGGAGATCGCGAGATCGTAAAAAGAAGTTCGTGTAAACGCGAGCGCGGCAAGGCGCCTTCGCGTCTCGAGAGATATTCCACCGTCGTTTTCGGTCAGTTCCGCGACCAGATCGCCATAGATCCTCGGATCCGTCACCACCGCGACGTCCCGCCAGTTCTTGGAGGCCGAACGGATCATTGCCGGGCCGCCAATGTCGATCTGTTCGACCGCTTCTTCCACCGTCACGCCATCCTTTTC
>JAHEEZ010000009.1 GCA_024640445.1 Acidobacteriota bacterium
TTCGGAATCCCCTTCTTTTGCATTGCCTTCAGCTTTTCCTGCATCTCCTTCATCTTCGGAGCGTTCTTCTGCGCCTTCTTGAAGGATTTCGAGGAATACCACCGGAGCGGGAACAGCAGCGAATAGAACAAAAGCGTGAACAGGATGATCGAGACGCCGTAATTGTGCGTGAACCCGTAAAACAGGCGCAGGCAGTAAAGGATCGGAACGGAGATCGGTTTGGTCAGGTAGTGGAACCACCCGTAGTTGATGACGTCCTCGATGTCCACTTCGCGGCCGACCTCCTGGGACAGCTGCTTGTTGTACCTGTTGAGAACAAAGTAGTCCTTGGTTCCCGTATAGAGCTTGTTCGTCGAACCGTCAGTCGCGACCGGAACATACGCAGTCATCAAGTGTTTAGTCGTTTTCGTGCTCTGACTGCGGGACACGAAAGCGATGATGCCGTCGTAGAAAGGCGAGACCTCTTCCTCAAATTTGCTCGACCGGAACTCCAGTCCATTGGTCATCTTCGGCGGGATGACGACCATCGCGAAGTAAGTATCGGCAACCCCCGCCCAGTCAACCGCGCCTTGCACGGCATAACTGCCTTTATCGCCCGATTCTATGATCGAAGCAGCATACTGGCGGCTTGAGGACTTATCGACGTTGTAAACACCCTCCGGCTCAACCTTGTAGAAATTGTGCCTCTCGATACCGTGGTCGCCAATGCTCGGGCCGATCAAAAGCCTGGCATCCGGTACGGGCTTTCCGTCCTTTTTCAATGTCAACGAAAGATCGGCCACGTAATTGTCGGCCCTGAAGAGGAAGCTCTTCCTGACCTCCAGGCCATTTTCGCCGGTTAGGACAAACTCGATCTTTTTGGTTTCCGAACCTTTCAGTTCGATAGTTCCGGCATCCGCTTCAACCGTGTAATTTCTCTCATTTATGAATGCATCAGTAGCTTTGTCGCCGGTTGAGAGCTGAAAAGGGGCCTGCATTGGGTTCTGCTCCAGGCCGACCTTGGAAACAAGTTCCATAGGCTTCCTCTTTTCCTTTGTGGAGCCCTGGGCGTAAAGCGCCTTCCTGTCGTCATCCAGATCCGAGTCGTTGAGCAACAGGATCCAGCTTGTCGCCACGGCGCCTTTTGAATCGATCGTCGCTTCGTAGAGAGGAGTCTTGATCTTTACTGTCTTGTTCGGAGTGTCGTCGGGTGTGGCCGGCGTCTCCTGAGCAGCGGTTTCCTGTTTCTTTTCTTCAGGAACCGGAGTCGCCTGATTCGTGGCAGCCGTCGCGGCATTCGCGTTGGTGTTCGCCTGATCCGTCGGCGCTTTCGGTGCGAAGAAGTAGGTCCACGCCGTCAGCACGAGGAGTGAAAGCACCGCCGCAATAAGGAACCGCGACTGATTCGATTTGTTGTTATTGTCTACCATTAAAAATTCCAGCTATGGGAGGAGAGAGATGGGTACAGAGTTCAAGGTTCCTTGTTCAATGTTCAAAGTCAACGTCGGGCTACGCGTCACTCATCACCCACCACTTATCACTCTTCTCGAGCTTCGCTCATTGCACGCGGGACGCGTGCGTTCCCGTATCGCTCAGTCCTATTGTTCCGGTACCGGATCTTCACCGCCGACGCAGAACGGCTGGCACCTCATAAGGCGCTTGAATCCCATCCATATGCCTTTAACAGCACCGTGTTTTTCAACGGCCTGCATTGCGTACTCGGAACAGGTCGGCGTGAATCTGCAACTAGGCGGCAAAAAAGGCGAAATGAACGTCTTATAAAGCTTTAAGAGGTCTATTACCAAGAACTTCATTGCTTTATCGTCTCGACGTCCTTCTCGCCTTTTTCAGATTCCGATCTTCGTACCTTTTCCACTATCTCGCGGAACTCCCTCAGGGGTTCCTCGAGCCTTACATCGAGCAGGTCGACCCTGGCATTCAGCACCCAGTCATACTTGAGCGCCAACGAATCCAGTTCTCCCCTGCTCAGACGGAATGTCTCCCGCAGGAGACGCTTCGCCCTGTTTCGCTTGACCGAGTTCCCGACCGCCTTCCTTGAAGCGGTTATCCCTATACGCTGAAAAGACGTTTCCGACGGCATAAAAAAAGCAGTCATAAAACGTCCTTTGATTCGCTCGCCTCCGGCGTAAACACGCCGGAACTCGACTGGTTTGCGTAAACGGTCGTTCTTCGTCAAGCGAAGGCTTAATAGTGGAACGGCGTCAATCGCTTGCGTCCTTTCTGCCTTCTGCGCTTCAGCACGTTGCGTCCGGCCTTGGTGCTCATCCTCGACCGGAAGCCGTGTTTTTTTGCGCGACGGCGGTTGTTTGGTTGAAATGTTCTTTTTGACATACCTATCCATCCTCTCACTCAAAAGTGAAACTTTAGATTTTATGGATATGATTCTCCGATGTCAAAGCTAAACCCTGAACTCCTACGCGGAATTCCACCTGATTTTTCAGCCTAATCCGCTGAGGACCACCCGCCTCCCCAATATCTTGTAGTCGCCGGTGGCAATGCGCCTCACCGCTTCGACATACGTCTCGTGTTCGAATTCAAGTATCCGCTCGGAAAGCGTCTCCCCTGTGTCATCATCCATGACTTCGACCGCCCTTTGAAGGATGATCGCCCCGTGATCAAGATGCTCGTCGACGAAATGAACCGTGCAGCCCGAGATCTTCACGCCGTACTCGACCGCCTGCCCCTGCGCGTCGAGCCCTTTGAAGCTGGGAAGCAGGCTTGGATGTATGTTTGTGATCCTGTTCGGGAACGCCTTTACGAACTTATCTGACAAAAGCCTCATATAACCCGCAAGGCAGACAAGTTCGACCCCGCGCGATCGCAGTTCCTCGATGATCTCCGCATCGTGTTCTTCCCTATCACGCCCCTTCCTGGCTACCGCTATCGCTTCCACTCCCAAGGCGCGCGCTTTCTCTATTCCGGGCGCCTTCGAACGGTCGCTGATAACGACCACGACCTCAGAATCAGGGATCGTGCCGTCCTTTACCGCCTGCGTGATCGCGACCATATTCGACCCTCTTCCGGAGATAAGTATTCCGATCTTCATAAACTCAGTTCCAGTTCTTTATCCTTTTCCACAGCTCGGGCACGGGTTTCTTCAGGTCCCTGCAGATCAGGATAGTGAATTCTTCATATGTCATCGCGTATTTTTCGGTGACGGAATCCCTTTCTTCAACGCTTCCGCACTCTCTTTCTGCGCCTTCTTTATCAACGCCAAGCAGTATCGCGACCTTTCCGTCCCATTTTCCGAAGCCCCAAAGATAGTAACCCTGGTTTGGGCTGATCGCCTTGGGTAGGCCGTACTCTTTCCCAAACAGGTCCACCGCCCCGGCTTCACCGTAGTTGTCGGCGAAGATAACGGCATGCCTTCTTTCCTCTTCAGGGAGAGATCTATAAACTGCCGCCGTTTTCGCCACCATCTCTTTCCATCCGAACATATCGCCGAAGTGCTGCGGAAGCAGGCCCTTGTGCGCAACTTCGGTTTTCGGCGGCGCAATGCCTATGGTATCGATGTATCCATTATATTTGTCGACCGGCAGGATCGGGACCGCCAACGGAGCAAGGATCGCTCCGGACAGCAAGATCAGAAAAGCGTAAATTAAAAGGACCGGTTTCCAGTATCTCCCTCGCGCCGCAAGGCGCTCCAAAAAGACACCTCCCGCGGCGAATACGAATGGGTAGATCGGGCCAATATAGTAGTTCTTTGCCTGGAGCGCCGTCATCAGCACGTACAAAAGGACAAACGTGATTCCCAATGTTCGAAACTTCTTCGACAAAGAACCAAACAGCAGCGCCCAAAGGCCGGCGAAACAAATCGGAACAGAGATCGGATTCAACATCAGCAACTGCTGCAAGAAGAACTCGATGGGTGAAACCGCTACGTTCTTTCCGGAATTACGCACATTCTGCAGCAATTCCAGCGTCGCCCAGTCGTGCTGGTACTGCCAGATAAAGTTCGGCAAGAAGATGATGAACGCTATCGCGCCAGCCAGCCAGAATTGAGGTCTTGAGAAGTTCCGGCGATCCCTCGTTAGCAGAAGCGCAACAACGAAAGCGGCTCCAAAGAACACCATCGAATGCTTGTTCATCATGCCGAGACCGGCAAAGGTCCCGAACAGAAGCCAGTAATTCGGATCGTCGCGTCGGACCGCCCATATGTAGCTAAGAACGCAGCCCATCCAGAACACGGACTCATAGGAATTCATCGACAAAAGATTGTCTATTGCCAGATACCCTGGAGCCGCGAGCACTGCGAGACAGGCGATCAAGGTCGCGAAATGTTTTCCTCCAAACTCCTTCACGATAAAACCTGTGATCAAGATCCGAAGAGCTCCGGCAAACTCCGGCAGAAACCGTATTGCATGCAACGAATCACCGAGGATTTCGCGGCTGAATTTTGCAAGGAAGACGCTGAGAGGCGCGTGGTCCGGGTAACCCCACGCAAGGTGTTCCGCGCAGGCAAGGAAATACATCTCGTCGCGGAAATAACCGTAGCGGTTACCAATGTAGATAAAAAGTAGAAGTTTGCAGAAAGCAAGAAAGACGGCGATCGCGATCGGTTGTCGGAGATAACCCGAGAAATTCGAAGCTTGCCTCAAAGTCATTCAACACTCCTTTCCGGGGTAGAACGGCGCCTGTCAGGAAAAGGTCACTTTCCCTTCACCGGCGGTCACACGACCGATATCGATGCATTTCTCGCCGCGCTCCTCGATGTGTCTTTTGATCTGGTCCTTGTTTGCCGGCGAACATATGAGAACCATTCCTATCCCCATATTGAAGGTCCTGAACATTTCAAGCTCTTCGACACTCCCGATCTTCTGCATAAACCTGAACACCTCCGGCACGTTCCAGCTTCCGCGGTCGATCTCGACCGAGACGCCTTCGGGCAGGATCCTCGGTATGTTCTCGAGAAGGCCGCCGCCGGTGATATGCGCGAGTCCTTTGATCAGGTCTCTGCCAATCATTCCATCCAAAGGAGCGAGGTAGCTCTTATGGGGCCTAAGAAGAATTTCAGCCACGGTTTCTCCGCCAAGTCCTTCGGGAGAGGACTCAGGAGTATATCCGCCTATATCGAAAAACAACTTACGGGCGAGCGAGTATCCGTTGGTATGCAGACCCCTCGAAGGCATCCCCAAAACAATGTCGCCTTCGACGATCCTCCGCCCGTCGATCACGTTCTTCTTATCGACAACCCCGACCACAAAGCCGGCTAGATCGTATTCCCCTTCAGTGTAGAAGCCCGGCATCTCCGCCGTCTCGCCGCCGAGCAGGACACAGCCGTTCTCTTTGCAGGCTATTGAAAGCCCTTCGACGACAGATTCAGCAACATCCGCCGACAGACGGCCCGTCGCGAAGTAATCCATAAAGAAGAGCGGCCTCGCCCCCTGCACCAGAATGTCGTCGACGCAGTGGTTTACAAGATCCTGGCCGATCGTGTTATGAACGCCTGTCAAAAACGCGATCTTCAGTTTAGTGCCCACGCCGTCCGCGGAAGCGACAAGCACCGGCTCCGACATATCCGGGAAAGCTCCGTCGAACATGCCCCCGAAACTGCCTATGTCGGTCAGTGTTCGCGAATTGAAGGTCGCCTTCGCAAGATTTCTAATTCTTGCAACGGTTTCATTTGCGGTATCGATTGAGACACCGGCATCGGAGTAGGAAACGGGCTTTGTCATAGAGAATCAGATTATAATGCTTTTGGACATAACTGAACAAAGGGGCCTTGTGATTGTTGACTGGAGTCGGAGTTCAAACTAGCATTTTTTAAGGGGGCGTATATCGGATGAGTTTCACATTGATGGACCTGGGGTCTGAGAACTTCGAATTTCGCGCAAACGTATGGAATTGGAAAACGGCGCTTGAAATAATCAAGTCGCTTGACGTGATAAGCGAGGGCAAGATACGCCAGATCAGTTATAACGCCACGGGCACTTCGGTCTCGGACGAGGAAGCAAAGCTGATAGGCGAGAAGATCCGTGACGAAATACTGGTAAAGATGGGACCGGGAGTCCGCATCCTGTCGGATCTGAGCATCACGGACAAACCGGATGACGGGACGCTTTACAGGGACGCGGACGAACAGTGGAAGAATTACAGTGCCGACTACGAATGGCTGAAGGAATTCACTGAATTTTGTTTCAAGTCAAAGGGTTTTCAGGTCTTTTAGGATTATGGACTTCTGGCACCAGATAGAACCGGTTTTTTCGAGCATATGGTTCCACCTTGCATCGCTTGTGGTGCTCGCGACGATCCACGGCTACGCTGGAGCGTGGCTTGCGGTTCGAATGCTATTCAGACCAAGGGAGCCGGTCAAATTCCTCGGCATTACTGTTTTCCCGCAAGGGATGATCCCGCGCCACAGGGAACGGTTGGCCAAGGCGATCGGCAAAGCGGTCGGCCAGGAACTGATGTCGAAAGACACGGTGCTCGAAGAACTCTTCGAAAAGGAATTTCTTCAGAAGAAGATCCGTGCGGTTGTTGATTCATACACTCAGGAACTGCTCACGACCAACTACCCTTCGCTTCTCGAGACGCTCCCGGAGAATCTGCGAAAACCTCTGCTTGATTCAGTTTCTGTTCTTCAGGAAAGGGTGGGCGGCTATGTGGTAAAGGTGGTCAGCAGCGAAGAGACGAAACAGACTATCCAGTCTTTTGTCGAAGAACGGCTTGAAGAGGTACTCGACCGAAAGGTCTCGGAAACGGTGTCTGAAGATACCTTCAACGACCTTCTCGGATTTGTGGAAACTCGAATCCGGACACTCGTGAAAGAGCCCGAGCTGGAAAAGACGATCCGCGAATTTGTCGGTAGCAGAGTGGACGAACTTGTGACCGAGCAGGCTCCTTTGAGGGAACTGTTCACGGAAGACGCGATCGCGCTCCTTAAGGAGAAAGCCTTTGAGCAGATCGATCCGGTAGTACATCAACTTGCGGAACTCGCCACCGAAGACAGGACCAAGAACCAGATAAGTTCGCTCATAAAGACCGAGGTCCACAATTACTACGAACAGCTTCCTTTCTTCAAGAAGATCTTCGTATCGCGAGACAATCTTCTGCGTGAAGTCGATGACCTCGTCGATGAAAGCCTGCCGAAGAGGATCGAAGAAACGCTTCAGGGCGATTTCTTCGCTGACGAAGCGCAAAACTTCGTGGGAAGATCGATCGACAACGCCCTCGCGAGGCCTCTTCCGGACATCATTGGACAGGTCGCTCCGGAGCAGCTGGAGAAACTCAAGCTCCAGTTGACTATGAATATCATGCGTGTGCTTCAGGGTGAGCAGATGCAGAAGTCGGTCTCGGCGTATGTTGCTGATTCCCTGGCTCGGCTTCGTCCCCAGAAGATCGGCGATATCCTCGACTCGACACATCCGGAGGCCGAAGCGAAGCTCAGAAAGATGTTAAGCGGCGGTTTAATGAGCGTGCTGGAAAGACAGGAAACCGCCGAAATAATCAACTCGGTGTTGGCTAATCAGATCGATTCGCTTTTGAACGCGCCGATAGGACGCTTGTCTGATCACGTGACGGAAGATCAGATCAGGTCCGCCGGTGAAACAATAACGGACGTAATCATCGACGCGGCGAGACAGCGGTTGCCCCAGGTCATCGAGGAGTTCGACATCGGAGGCGTTGTAAGGGACAAGGTCAACAATTACCCTGCGGAAAAACTTGAGGCGTTGGTACTGTCGGTCGCGAAGGACAATCTGCGGATGATCGAGTGGTTCGGCGCGGCTTTCGGCTTTTTTATCGGAGTTGGACAGGCGATCCAGTTTTACTTCTATTCCCGTTGAAGACAGATCAGAGATAGCTCCTCAAGACGGTCTCGTTATCAGCCGAATCTGTCAAAACCTCCACCGACCCCCATTCGTTCACGTACAAACCCACGACCCGCACACCGAGTCTCCAGGAACTGATCCTCTCGGCACAAGCGATTATCAACTCGAACCTCTCTTCGCGTTCACAAGGATTTGCCAGACAATCGTAATGGCCGGCGACCGCTACCACTGGCGAGGAATGGCGCACAACTGAGAGCCTTACCTTGGTCTCTATACGAGCTACTCGCTCCATATAACCTTCAGCAAGAACGCGGTCTGCGCCGGGAGTGGTTATCGTATCTACATAATCCACACCGCAGTTCTGCCTGATCCACTCCGACGCCGGGATCTGAGCGCGGCCGTCGATGCAATTGACGACTGTTCCGAAGGTGTCTTGTTTCGGCATGATCTGTTTCAGTGCTACTTGAGTCGGGGCGAGACAAAGTTTCGCAGGTTTTTCTCCAAATGTTAAATTTGCCCGAACTTTTGAAAGTGGGGAAGCGTTAACGACAACGGCTAAAGTTAGAGGGAATTCGCGGAGGAATCATGAAAAAGATAGGACTTATTTTGTTTATTGTCGCGGCCGTGGCCGGAATAATTCTGGCTAAGATGTTTTCGTGGGGAAGTATTCCGATCCATTTGCCGACCATCTCGTTCAACAACTCGGTAAAAGGTTCGGGTAATGTCATCACCGAGACAAGGGATCTCACCGGCTTCACTTCAGTGGAGGTCGGAGGCGCTTTCCAGGTAGATATCACTGCAGGAAAGGAATTCGGGGTGCAAATCCAGGGGGATGACAATCTAGTGCCGCTCATCTCCACTAAGGTCAACGGAAAGGTGCTTGAAATTGATACCGACCAAAGGTTATCGATGAGGCACCGGATCAAGTTGATAATCACAGCACCTATAATCGATGGCTTGGACGCCTCGGGCGCATCGCATTTTGAAGTGACCGGTATCGACAACGATTCTTTGAAAATCGAATCCAGCGGCGCGTCGAAAATAAAAGTCAGCGGAAAAACGAAATCGCTTACCGTCGATATCGGCGGAGCAAGTCAGGTGGACGCGGGCGCTCTTGAAACAGAGAACGCAACCGTCAACGGCAGCGGAGCCAGTTATTCAAAAGTAAACGCGACCGGAGAACTGACCGTGGATGCTGACGGCGCAAGCCGCGTCCGTTATGCAGGAACACCCAAGAGCGTGAACAAGAAAACTTCCGGAGTCGCTTCGGTTGGTCAGGCCGACTGACGTCGAACGGATCTGTTATTAAGCGAAGGCCGTCCTGTAAGGGGGCGGCCTTCTACTTTTTTCAGGCCTCAAAAACGCACGTTTCGATCACACCGGCTCCGACTACAGCGCCGTTGAAATATTTC
Source organism: Acidobacteriota bacterium (assembly GCA_024640445.1). GTDB lineage: Bacteria > Acidobacteriota > Blastocatellia > Pyrinomonadales > Pyrinomonadaceae > Aridibacter. The sequence goes on from JAHEEZ010000009.1 coordinate 9,182, forward strand.
TAAAATGTTACAAGTTCTTGTCTTGTAAAGGCTTCCTTGATTTTAAAAATGTTTATTTCAAAACCTGTGGATAACTGCTTGCAATCCCTAAATATGTTTGATAATCTTGCACTCATTTCGAGCGGTCTGGAACCTGTAACTTATTGAAAACAAGGTACTTAAAGTTATACTTTAAGTTTTAAGCGGAATTCCACAAACTTGTGGAAAACTCTGTGGAAAACCTTTGGGTCGCGCCAGCGTCATTTCTTGTAAGGTCACCAAAAAAGAAGGGTTTGAGAATCAATTTCTTCGCTTCACTTTAGGTGTTTAAGACCGTTCTCCCTCTTGAAAGAAATTCAAAGAGAAATTGCAGGAGTTTCGCGCAATCTTTTTGCGGGAATCGGTTATGGAATCTTCGGTTGTAAGCCAAAATTTATGGACCAATGTGCTTCATTCGGTGGAGCAGCGGCTGAATAGTCAGATATTCGAAGCCTGGTTTCGTCCCATTAAGTTCAACGGATGCGACGAGGATAATAAAGTACTTCATGTTCGGGCCAGTCAGATCAACAAGGACTGGATCAACTCCAATTATTCAGATCTTCTGGATCAGACGTTGGCCGATCTCAACCTGGAAAACTACCACCTTAAATGGGAAGTCGAAGAATCTTCCAATTACCGAGGCAATTCAGAAAAAGATAAACTCGTGGACCCGATGGATGCGGATGAAGCTAAATTTGACGATGAGACGTCGGATCCATTCTTACAGAAGAACAAAACGAAGTTTGTGGATCTTGAACCGATCGAAAATTCGCTGAACCGCAAATATACCTTCGACACATTCGTTGTCGGTTCCTGCAACCAATTCGCGCACGCCGCGGCGGAAGCCGTGGTTGACCAGCCCGGAAAGGCTTACAACCCGATGTTCATATATGGCGGCGTCGGGCTCGGAAAGACCCATCTGATGCACGCCACGGGGCACGCGATCATGCTCCGCAACCGGCATCTGCGCGTCGCGTATATTTCGGCAGAAAAGTTCATGAACGAGCTGATCAACGCGATCAGATACGACAAGACGCAGACGTTCCGCGACAAGTACCGTTCGATAGACGTCCTCTTGATGGACGATGTTCAGTTTATGGCGGGTAAGGAGAGGACCCAGGAAGAGTTCTTTCACACGTTCAACGCGCTCCATAACGACCAGAAACAGATCATCATCACCTCGGATTGCCCTCCGCGCGAGATACCAACACTCGAAGAAAGGCTGCATTCGAGATTCGAATGGGGACTGATCGTCGACATGGAACCGCCCGACCTTGAGACGAAGGTAGCGATTTTGAAAAGAAAAGCGGACCTGGACGGAGTCGATCTGCCGGACGATATCGCTTTCTTTATCGCAAGCAAGGTGAAGAGCAACATCCGTGAACTGGAAGGCTCTTTGGTCCGGTTAATTGCGATCTCTTCGCTCCGGGGCCTTCCGATCTCGAAGATGCTGGCCCAGGACGCGATGAAGAACATCATCGACTCTGAACAGCCGGAGGGAGTGACGATCGAACGAATTACCAAGATCGTCGCCTCTCACTACAAACTGACGGTCGAGGAGATCAAGTCGAAGAACAATTCGCGTGTCATCGCGGTTCCAAGGCAGGTCGCGATGTACCTGTGCAAGCGGATGACAAAGCACAGTTTTCCAGAGATAGGCCGCGAGTTTGGAGGCAAGCACCATACGACGGTGATGCACAGCGTAGACAAGATAGAGAACCTGATCAAAGAAGATAAAGCTTTCCACAGGACGGTTAGCGAACTTATTGACAATCTTTGCAATTAGTTGCGGTAAAAGGGCGGCATTTTTTGGTCCTCCAATTTCCACAACCGAAAATTGCAGACGATCGACTTCGGACCCGGATTTACTCGTCGCGCGCAGAAGTTATCCACATTTCCACAACAGGCGTCCTAATCAGCCTGAGGATAAACTGCCGGGAACCAAATGGACTCAAGGCTTTCCACAGAACGCCGCGATCTCCACAAATGATCAACAGGGGTTGTGGAACAGCAAGTTATTTATTTGAAACGTTTTAGCCAGGATTTCCACATTTCCACAGGCCCTACTACTACTACTAGAGATATACAAAGATAATTTCTTAGTAAGAGTAGTGAAAGGCGGCCCGGATTCAAATGAGAAGAGCGATTGTTGCAGCGTTTATGTTTCTCGCGGTCGCCTGCGGTCAACAGACACCTTGGAACGAGAAAGAGATCACGTTCAATTCTGGAGAGAAAGGAACGATATATTTCGAAGAGCAGGACATCGGTGACGAAAAGGTGCTTGTCATCGATTACAGATCTGACAAGATGCCGAAAAGGGAATCGGAGATAGACAAACTCGCCGAAGAGATTTGGTTGGCGGCAAAGAATGACGCGGATAAGCGCGGATTTGAGAACGCGCTGATAAAGGTCAGAGTTCCCGCTCCCTCTCCGGAAGGCGGTTCGAGCAATCAGTTCAACGGTTTGCTGTTCGAGGCTGAGAAAATAGAGAACGGAACTTGGAAATTGAAGAAAGTTAACTAAGATAGGAAGTACCTCAATCACAGGAGCAGAGCAAGATGGAATTTAAGATTGCGCAAGGCGCTTTGAAGGACGAACTGGCTTTCGTTCAGGGGATAGTCGAAAAAAAATCGACGATTCCTGTCCTTTCGAACATCCTCATAGAGTCGGTCGGCGAGAATACGATCAGGATTATTGGAACGGATCTGGATGTTACGATCCGCTGCGAAGCAGATGCCGAGATCATAGAAGGCGGGTCGATGTGCGTCCAGGCGCGCAAATTGTTTGACGTGGTTCGTTTGCTTCCCGACAAGGACATCCACTTCAAGAAGGACGACAACGACTGGGTCAAGATGACCTGCGGCAGTTCAAAATATCGTTTTGCCGGGGTTTCAAGAGACCAGTTCCCGGAAGTTCCTGTGTTCAAGTCGGCTCCGCTTACCCTTCCCGCGGCAGTATTCAATCACTTCATAGTCAATACCAGTTTCGCGATCACGAACGAACAATCAAGGTTCACACTGTCGGGCGCCAAGTTCATGATCGAGAACGGCACCGCGAGAATGGTAACCACCGACGGCCACCGTCTGGCTTACATCGACAAGCATATCGAGGGTCTTTCCGGCGAATCGATGGACGCTTTGATTCCAAAGAAGGCTTTGATCGAACTGGTGAAGATCTCAAGAGGGACTGGCGCGGCTGTGAGTTTCGGGGAAGACCAGAACCACATTTACTTTGAAGTTGAAAGCCGTTTGCTAATCACGCGAAAGCTATCTGGTAACTTCCCGAACTATGAGATGGTGATACCGAAGAACAACGACAAGAAGGTCGAATTTGATTCTTCGGCACTGAAAGACGCGGTCGCACGCGTTTCGCTGATGGCTGACGAAAGGACCCGTTCGGTAAAACTGACGGTTCGCGAGGGAGAGATCGAGGTTGCCGCACACAGCAGCGAAGAGGGTGAAGCGGTCGAGAAACTGGAGGTCGAATACAGCGGACCGGAGGTTCTCATCGGATTCAATGCTCAATATCTCCAGGACTTTCTTTCAGTAGCGACGAGCGCCGAGATCGAAGCGCCCGAAATGGAGAAAGAGACCGAAGGTGAAAAGGTGAAGGTCCGGGAAACCGGAGGAGCGCCGCGTGTGACGTTCGAGTTCAAGGACAGCAACAGCCAGATCCAGATGAGAATGGCGGGTGAATCGGATTACGACTACCAGTACATCGTCATGCCTTTGCGTGTCTGATCTTCCAAATCATCGATTCGGGGAAACTCCTGTCTGAAACAACGAGCCGTCTTAAATGCGGCTCGTTTGTTTCCCCGGTAAACGGCTTTCAAACATGAAGAAATGTCCGCAGTGCAACAGCATCTACTCTGACGATTCCCTCTCATTTTGTCTTTCCGACGGGTCCCATCTTGAAGATCACGATCCCGCCCGTACGGAATCAATGAACATCCCTGATACTGACCCCTCCGGCCCGAAGCCGCCCCGTGCTGACAGGATGCGGATCGATGTGTCCGCGGACGACGATATCCCGACCGTCGCCGCCGCGAAGATCTCCGCCCAAACTCCGGTAAAGAAAGGTGTCAGCGGAGGCCTTGTCGCTGCGATCGTAGGAATTCTTCTTATCGTAATAGTCTCGCTTGGCGCTGTTATCGCGTACGTACTCTACACGCAAGATGGACCGGCGGTAGCGCGGGATTCGGACGCGAATTCGAAGGATGCCGAAGTGGAGCGTTTGAAGGACAGGATCGACGAACTGGGTAACCGTCTTGCTGCTGACGTCAAGAAAGAAGCCGACAATTCACCGAGTATAAAGATCTCTCCGTCCCCTGCGGACGAAGAACCGGAATTTGACGAAGAGGTGATAAAAAGGGTCAACTCGCCCGGGGACGGATTTCTCGCCTTGCGGGACAGACCTGATTCCGAAAAGGGTTCTCGCGTAGCAAAGATACCGCACGGCGATATTGTGGTGATGGGGAAATGCCAGGAAAACGAGGTGATCATCGGCGGAAGGAAAGGACGCTGGTGTCAAGCGACCTGGGAAGGTTACTCAGGTTGGGTTTTTGACGTGTGGTTGACCGATTGATCCTCTAATTTCACTCCTAACCCGCCTCGGAACCGGTCTCTTCCAAACTGTCTGAAGCACCCTTTTTAGCGGCTTTCAGTGCTCCGCTTCCAATCTTCCCGGAAACATCCGGAACGGCAAGATCCCTGTAAAAGGTCTTCATAAGTCCGATATGGATGTCTATTGAGTGATTCGCTTTGGCATATTTCATCGCGTCAGCCGCGCGTTTTTCACGAATTCTTTTGTTCTTCAGCAAAGTAACCATTACATCTGATAGTTCGTCCGAGTCACCTCGAACAAAAACGCCCGCACATCTTCCGCCGTTCGTAACTTCTATCAAAGGCTCCAAGTCAGAGACCACGAGAGGAACACCGGCGAGCATAGCGTCTATAACATCCAGATCGATCGATCCTCCTTTGGCCGAGTATACAAAGACATCAACCGAGCCGGCTATCGATCTGATTTCGGGTCGGTCGGCAGTAAAGAAAACCTTGTCCCCTATCCCAGACTCGTCGCAGAGTTCAATGCATTCATCGAAAATGTCCTCGCCTCCCGGCCTGACATTTCCGGAGAAGATGAACCGTGCCTTGGGGTATTTTCGGAGAACCTCGGGAAGCGCCCTGCATACAGTCAAATGGTCCGCCGGTCCGTTCCATTCAAAATCCGCGGACATTCCCATCAGCAATCCTTTGGCGCCCACGCCTGATAATTCTTTGAGATCGACGACGCTTTTCGCTATGCGATCCGGATCAAGGCCGTAAGGAACCAGAAAGAAGTTGCTCTTGGTGTCGAATGCGGCTTTTCGAAGCTCGGGAAAAAGAGATTTTCTTGGAACTATACCCGCGTCCATCCGCCGAGCTGCGAACAGTGAGCCTACCGGTAGGGACGGGACCTCTTTTCCGGTAGGGACCGAATGAAAGGTCATAACGGTCTTCACGGTCTTTAGCCGAAGAGTGGCGAGATACGCGTGCACAGCTTCGACCGCGCCGAACACGTGGACTATTTCCACCTTTTCCGTCGAGATGATCTTGCGAAGCTTGAATGCGGCGTTGAGGTCGGGGTTGCTCTCAAGGTCCAGCCGGTAGAAGGAAGCAGCTGAATCTTCGAACTCTCTTTCCAGGTCGCCTCCACCTAAAGCAGCTACCGAAGTGCGAATTCCGAACCTCCTTGAATTCCTGCACACGTCCAGCGCCTGCAGGACCGGCCCGCTGTGATCAGTCGACGACAAGACGAACAGCACATTCATAAGGATCACTTCTACGATCGCTTCTCTGGAATGGCCTCATATTAACTTAAGTCAGGTTAATCGCGAATCGTGGAAAGTAAACGGGAGATTGAAAGGATATGCAGGATCGGGAAAGACTTTGAACCGCCGTTTCCGACGCTTCTCCTAAAACCGACGCAAGGAAGTAAGACTAGGCAGCCTCCCGGGCAGGAATGAATCTTGGCTGAAGGATGTCCGCGACCGCCTCCTGGCGGAAATCGAAGATGTAGTCCAGTTCGCCGCGGACGTACCAGTGCGCCAGATCGCCAAGTGGTTCCAGGGGCAAACGGTAGCGCACCTCATCGTGGATCTCCGTTCTTCCTTCCCCAACTTCCCTGAAAGTATGGCGATGGATCCACTGGCTGTAAGGGCTCTTCAATGCTTCGTCAGTGAATGAGAACGGAGGTTCCCATTCAGAGATCAGGGTCTTCCAGGTCAGGGGAATTCCTCTCAACTTCAGTTGATAATCGATCATCGTGCCTTTCACTACCTCGATCGGCTGCGGCGTTGTGATCCGGAAATTCAGCTCAGGAGGCGTAATACGCTCCAGATTTCCCGCGTTCGCGAAGAACTCAAATGTCTCCCGGATCGGCAGGTCCAGCACCAGTGTTCTTGTAAGAGTGTGTTCAGCCATCGTCCTTCCCCTTGTACGAAATCTGCTACTCATATTGTTCGATGGTTTTGCGGGAAGGGATTCAGAGAACTAAAAAAGGCGGGCCATTCAGGCCCGCCTTTGCCAAAACGCAAATACGTTTGACCATTACGCCGGTTCTTCAGTGGCCTCCCCGGATCGTCCAGTATCTTCTGCGTCACTTTCCGAGCTTTCGGCCGGAGGAGTCCCGCCGTCATCTCTGTCGTTCAACTTGCTGTGCTTGTTGCCATAAAGGAAGTAGATGACAAGCCCGATCACAAGCCATATCCCGAATCTTTCCCAGTTCGTGATCCCGAGCTCGGTCATCAGGTAAGCACAGGAAAGAAGCCCCAGGCACGGGATCAGCGAGATGTTACGCAAGATGCTGAAAGCGGCGATCGACAGCGCCAGAACCAGATACGCGAGCATCGGGATCTTGTGCGAGAACGCGCGCAGCCAGCCTTCGCCTTCAGCGGGAGTGACTGTCGCAAACTGCGCAAGAATGTTCACGCCGTAATAATGGGAATTGTAATAATAGACCCCTCCCAAAACGATCAGCAGAAGCGGGGTGATTACAAACCTCGAGCCGATGTGCGGAACGTACCGTTTCGATCCCGCGAATTCCTTGTCTTTCAGAAGCACTCCACCGCAGACAAGGACAAACGCGAACAGCGTCCCGATCACGGTCAGGTCGGTCACCTCTTCCAGATTCATGAACAGCGCCGGAATAGCGACGACGAGCCCGGTGATGATCGTCGCAAACCAGGGCGTATGGAATTTCGGGTGGATCGAAGAGAATATTCTGGGCAACAAGCCGTCTCGGCTCATCGCCATCCACAATCTGGGCTGTCCGAGCTGGAATACAAGGAAAACGGTTCCGATCGCGATCACGGCGCTGACCGCTATGACCTGGGCGACCCATGGAATGTTGGCGCCTTCGGGGCCGAACACGAATGCCAGCGGATCGCCGACATTGAGGACCGTGTAACTGACCATTCCGGTCAGTACAAGCGCCAGAATGACGTACAGCACGGTACAGATCACAAGGGAAAGCAACATCGCCCTCGGAAGGTCTTTGTGCGGGTCTTTCGCCTCCTCGGCGGTCGTGGCCAGCGCGTCGAAACCTATGTACGCGAAGAACACGCCTGCCACGCCTTTCATTATTCCTTCAATGCCGTTCGGCGCGAACGGAGACCAGTTGGCGGGCTGGACGTAATTCAGGCCCAGGGAAATGACGAGCAGAATGATCCCGATCTTCAGGATCGTCATCACGTTCGCAGCGAACTTCGATTCGCGGATTCCTATGAATACCAGCGAGGTGATGATTGCCGTAATGCCTAACGCAGGAAGGTCCACGACGACGTGCCAGCCGCCGACCACCGGAGAAGTGGTCCAGGCGCTGTAAGCTTCCACGAGCGGAGGCGTCAGCCCCTCGGTGATCTTGCCAAGCGTGTCGCTGCTCATATCCCTGAGAGCGTTGATCGTATGCCCCTGGGAAACTGCCCCCTCGACGAGTTTCTGGCCGGCCTCGAACTTTCTCGCGGCGCTCAGATAGTCCATCGTCAGGTACGCCGGGATGTCGATCCCGTAACCCCGGAGCATGCCCGTAAAATAGTCCGACCACGAGATAGCGACCGCGATGTTCCCGATCGCGTACTCGACTATCAGGTCCCAGCCGATGATCCACGCGATCAGTTCGCCCATCGAAGCATATGTATATGTATATGCTGAACCGGCGATCGGTATGCGCGACGCGAACTCTGCATAACAGAGCGCCGCGAATCCGCAGGCGATCGCTGAGAAGATGAACAGGAAGATTACCGCCGGCCCTCCGTCGTGCGATGCGTTTCCGACCATCGCGAAAATACCGGCACCGATGATCGCGGCGATGCCCAGCATCGTCAGGTCGAACAGGCCAAGCGACCTTCGAAGATGCGGGTCGGCCTCGACCTCGCTGAAATCGTGGGTCGTAAACCCGGCCTCAGCGTCCCGCTTGATCTGTTCAATGGACTTCTTGCGGAAGAGGTTACTCATATTCTTCTCTCTCTGTGCTCGGTTTAGAATCTTGAAAAACGGGGAGCGAAACAATTGAAAATGCTGGCTTTGCCAGAGAATTCTAACCGAAAACCGGAGAATTGCAACACGTTTTCCGTGAAAGGTTCCCGGCGTAGGCGAATTCCGCGCGCCCGAATTGTCCGCCAGGTGGCGATGAATATAGAATCGTTGATATTACCTGAACCCACTTAAGGAGTGACCTGATCAATGGAATGGAAGATCTTCTGGACCGCGTTCGCGACTCTTTTTCTTGCCGAGATAGGTGACAAGACGCAGTTGGCGGTCATCGCAATGACCGCGAAGACAAAGGCTCTTGTATCCATCTTTCTGGGGGCCAGCCTTGCACTTGTGGTTGTAACGCTGCTTGGTGTGGTCGTTGGAGGCTTTATCACAGAATATATCCCGACCGAATGGCTGCAGCGTGTAGTGGCGGTGATCTTCATCGCCGTGGGAGTGCTCATGCTGTTTGGAAAGCTCTAACCTGAATCGACGAAAAGGTTCTCATTTCCCGATCTCAATATGCGCGGAATTTTTGCGGCAGTTTTCATTGTTCTTTGCCTGGCGGCGGCGGCCTTTGTTTCCGATGTATCCGTCGAACGGTGGACTTCCGCGCAGGGTGCCCGGAGCGTTGCGTTTCGGGAGTTGAGGCCGGTGGCGGTTCGAGCTTCCTTTTCAGGTTCATCCTTGGCCGTGCGGTCGATGCCCCCCGCGGCTCCGGAATCAGGAAACACCAGCGGCAAAATGGGCCGCGCGGAACAGCAGGCAAGGTCGGTGGCAAATAAGATCCCGTTCAGGAAACAGGTCGAAGGTGTTAGTCCCGACGCTGAGGTCAATCTGGCCACTATCACCTCACAGCCGATGCCCGCTCCGTTGATCTCCTTCGCCGGAATTTCCTCAAATGACAACGCCGCCGCCTATGGATTTAGGATCTTCCCCCCGGATACGATAGGCGACGTCGGACCGTCGCATTACATACAGGCCGCGAACGCTTTGTTCCGCGTTTTCGACAAGCAGGGGAATGCGATGACCCCGCCCTTGAAGATGAGCGCGCTGTTCGCATCGCTCGACACCGTCTGTTCGCAAAGGGACGACGGAGATCCTCTTGTCCTCTACGATCAACTCGCCGATCGTTGGATCCTGAGTCAGTTCTGCAAAGCATTTCCGCCTTTCCGCCAAATGATCGCCGTTTCGAAGACAGGGGACCCGACCGGAGAGTATTTCGTGTACGAGTTCGTGATGCCGAACGTGAAGCTGAACGATTATCCGAAACTGGGAATTTGGAATGACGCCTACTATATGTCCACGGATGAGTTCTACGGCAGCGATTACGCGGGATCGGGAGCATTTGCGTTCGACCGCGAAAAGCTCTTGCGAGGCGAACCCGACGCAGGCTACATCTATTTTGACCTTGCTTCGCCAACCACGATGCGGATCGGCGGAATCCTTCCGGCGGACCTTGACGGGCTAAATCCGCCGCCGGCCGGGTCGCCCGGACTTTTTATCGGATATGCGGCTACCGAATACGGCGATCCGGAAGACGCGCTGCGGATCTACGAGTTCTCAGCCGACTTCGCTGACCCTTCAAGCTCAACATTTTCAGAGGTCGCAGGGTCGCCGTTCGCCGCGCCGCCTTTTGATCCCACAAGTAATCCCGGCCGGGATGACATAGGTCAACCGCCGCCCGGAGAGAAGCTTGACGCGCAAAGCGACCGTTTGATGTACCGCGCAGCATACAGGAATTTCGGCGCTCGCGAGTCTCTTGTGGTCAATCAGACCGTCCGTGTTTCGCCCTCCGGAGCTCCGTACAGGGCGGGTGTCAGGGTCCACGAACTTAGAAAACCGCCCGGGGGAATTTTCGGCGTCCACGAGAGCTCGACCCTTGCCTCAACAGAAGGAAGTCGTTTTATGGGTGCCTCGGCTCAGGACCGTGGGGGCAACATTGCGATCGGGTACAGCGTCGGGAGCAATGAGAAGCCTCCTTCCATTGCCTACACCGGGCGGCTTGCGGGCGACCCGGCCGGACTCTACAGAAGCGAAGGCACTTTTGTTACAGGAACGGGAGTTCAGACGGCGTTCGGTTACCGTTGGGGAGATTATTCGGGGTTGAGCGTTGATCCTTCGGACGGGTGCACGTTCTGGATCACAAACGAGTACTACTCGCTCCAGAGTCAGAGCGAGAGTCCATTCGGCTGGCTGACCCGGGTTGGGAGTTTTCGTTTTCCCGAATGCCAGGACGCTCTTAATTCTTCCATTTCCGGTATCGTAACGAATTCAGAAACGGCGCAGGCGGTTGAGGATGCGACTGTCAATTTTGAAGGCGGATTCACAAGGCAATCCGGTCCAGGCGGTTCTTATGGTCCCGTCACGCTTCCTCCCGGAATCTATGCGGCGACTGTGACCGCCGAAGGTTATAGCCCGCAAGTCGCTTCCGTCGATGTTTCTTCCGGCGGTACGTCGGTGATGAACTTCGAGCTTGATCCGACTCCGGTGCTGGTTAACTCAGGAGTGGAATTGGTCAAAGAAAGCTGTTCGCTCAACGGTGCCGCGGAACCGGGCGAGCGGGTGACGATCGACGTTCCGCTTCGAAACACCGGCGCAAGGGACGCTCAGGAACTAGTCGCGACGCTTTTGCCGTTCGGCGGAGTCGAGGACCCTTCTCCTTCGCAGAGCTACGGCGGACTACCCTCGGGAGGTCCTGCCGTTTCCCGCTCTTTCTCATTCACCGTCAGCCGTGGTCTGAAATGCGGGGGGGAACTTCTGCTCAAATTTAGCCTTGCTGACGGGAATCTTCCTGTCGGGGAGGTAACCGTTCGCCTGAACGCCGGAGTTAAAAGGACCGCCTTCCTTGAGAATTTTGACGACTCCGAAGGCAAGTCGCTCCCACCGGGTTGGACCACCTCTGCCGAGGGCGGCCAGACAGAATGGACCATCTCGTCAGAACAGGCTGACTCGCCGCGATATTCGGCATTTTCGCCGGATCCACGCGTGGTCGGCGTCAACGAGCTTGTCTCGCCGGAGATACCAATACGATCACCTCAGGCTGAACTCCGGTTCCGCAACTGGTACGAACTTGAAACGACATTCCTCAGAAACCGGCTTTATGACGGCTCGGTACTCGAGATCAGCATTAGCGGGGGTAAGTGGACCGACATATTGGATGCCGGCGGATCTTTCGTTTCGGGAGGCTACGACTATGGATTGATCGATTCGTGCTGCCAGAATCCTCTGGCGGGAAGGCGGGGTTGGTCCGGACGAAGCGGAAACAACTTGGAATCCGAATTTATCGATACTATCGTAGATCTACCCGCTTCCGCCGCCGGACAGAATGTGCGATTCAGATGGAGGGTCGGGACCGACATAGGGACCTTCAGGACCGGGCAGTACATTGATGATGTTGAAGTGAGCGACGGGTACTCCTGCGATTGCGAGACTTCCGCGCCAAACCGCGCTCCTTTCGATTTCGACGGTGACGGAAGAACTGATCTTTCCGTATTCTCAGCTTCGGACGACCCGGACACTCCCGACTTCTGGATCAAGCGAAGTTCCGATGACGCCGAAATCTCCTATTTCTGGGGTAGTCAGGGCGATGCCGCCGTCAACGCGGATTACGACGGCGATGGCATTACAGATCTTGCCGTGTTCAGGCCGTCAGACAACCTCTGGTTCATTTTCCGGAGCGCTGACTCATCCTTCAATGCTGTTCAGTTCGGTTTGGCAGGAGACCTGTGGGTCCCGAGTGACTACGACGGAGACGGCAAGGCGGACATCGCGGTATTCAGACCTTCCGAAGGCACCTGGTATCTACTTGAAAGTTCCGGAGGTCCATTCGTCGCATGGCAGTTCGGTGTCTCAGGCGACCTGCCTGTACCCGGCGACTATGACGGCGACGGCACTGACGATATTGCCGTGTTCAGACCTTCGGACGGGGTCTGGTATGTGTCGGGAAGTTCGGACGGGTTCTCCGCCGTTCAGTTCGGCATTTCGGGAGACAGGCCGGTGCCGGGCGATTATGATGGCGACGGCAAGTCCGATCTGGCTGTGTTCAGGCCTTCTGATTCTGTCTGGTATCTGCAGACAAGCGGCCACGGTTTTTCAGCCGTGCAATTCGGACTGGCCTCGGATCAACCGCTACAGGTAGATCTGGACGGTGATGGAAAGCGCGATGTCGCAGTCTTTCGAGGGTCCGGATCAGAATGGTTTGGGCTTCGCAGTTCCGACGGAGGCGTCTTCCAGGCCGGATTTGGCGTTCAGGGAGGGGTTGCCGTGCCGGGTATCTTCGTCCGGTGAGGCTCGTATCTATTCCCTCGGATTCAAGTCTTTGAACGCGGCAACGGCTTCAGAGGCGCCCTCGTGCATTATTTCCGGCTTGTGATACTTCCAGAAGTGCTCGAATTCTTCCTCGGTCATTTCCTTCTTTTCCGCACGGGTCTTTTCCTTCAGATATTGTTCGCACCAGGTGCGCATATCCATATCTCGGTTCAACGCGGTTCGCGCTCCGTGCATCAGATTGTCTCGTTCCATTAGGACAACTCCTTATGTTACTGTTTTACCAGCAACATTCTCGCAGTCTTTGCGTAATATCCGAAATCCTTAGATCACACCGGGAGCACCATTCGTGAGAAAATTTGTAGTTTTGCCGCTGATCGCGGCACTTTTGTTTGCCATTTCTGCGCCTGCTCAAACCGCAAGTTCGCGGAAGAACGCGGAGGTTGCCGTTACAAAGAAGGCGACCCGACAAGCGATCGAGATACCGTTCGTCAATAAGAAGCTGAGTAACGGCTTTGAAGTGATCGTGCTGCCTGATTCGTCGGTGCCGCTTACCACAGTCGAGATAGCTGTCCGCAACGGTTCGTTCACAGAGCCGCTTGAATTCAACGGGCTTTCGCATCTTTATGAGCACATGTTCTTCAAACCGCACGAGGGACAACTTCTCTATAAATGCGAGATAGCGCTTCAGAACGGTCTCTCTGACCTTCTGAGGCAGGACAATTGCTCAGAGACTTTCAAGCTTCGCGACCAGATCGGCAGCGTTCTTTATCTTAACGATCAGGATCAGTTAAACATCAAGAATGCGACAACCCGTGAAGAAGTGGTCAACTATTACTTCATCACCACCAGCGATAACGTTTTGTCCGCGATGCGATTTATCAACGACGCCATCCGATATCCGACTTTCAAGAAGGATGAGTTGGAGCAGGAGATACAGGTCGTGATCGGAGAGATCGACCGCAACGAATCGAATCCCTTCTATTACCTGAACAAGACGCTCAATGAAAAGCTCTTCTACAAATATCCGACACGCAAGATCCCGCTCGGGACGCGAGAATCGGTGTCGTCCGCGACTGTCGAGAAGATGAAGCTTATTGAGTCAAGGTACTACGTCCCGAACAACGCGGCGCTTGTGGTCACCGGAGACGTTGATCCGCAGGAGGTTTTCGAACATGCCGAAGAGGTTTTCGGATCGTGGCAGAAGCGCGCACCAGAGCCGTTCACTGAATTCCCCCTCGTCGATCATCCTCCGCTGAAAGCGAGCGCGGGCTACTTTGAAGAACAGCCCGTCCAGAATGTCCTGGTTCAGATCGGCTGGCACGGACCTTCGATCGGCAAGGATAACGAGGGTACCTACGCAGCCGATGTTTTCTCGTACATCCTTTCCCAGCCTGACTCAAAATTTCAGCGCCGAATGGTAGATTCGGGACTGACCGCAGGAACCGACATCGGATACTACACTCAACGGAACGTGGGTCCGATCGTCATCACTCTCGTCACCTCGCCGGACAGGGCGAAAGTGGCGCTGGCGGCCGTATATGAGGAGATCGCGAAGTTCGACAAACCGGATTACTTCACGGACGAAGAACTTGAAAGCGCGAAGAACCTGCTGGAATCCAGGGACCTGTTCGAACGTGAGAAGTTGACCGAGTACGCGCACACATTGAGTTTTTGGTGGTCCTCTACAGGCATCGAGTATTTCCGCGGATACCACAAGAATCTTCGCGCGGTTTCCCGGAAAGAGATCAACGACTATGTCCGGACTTATATTATCGGCAAGCCGCACGTTGGAGTGGCGCTGTTGTCTCCATCGGCCAAGACCGCTTCAAAATTGACCGAAAATGACCTTATCGGCAAATAAGAGGGCTTTCTCAAGAAAATTCAAATGACCCATTCAAAGCTATACAACTCGTATTCATCCAGACTTGTGTTTTCCGTGCTCGCGCTCGCGGCGGCATTCATTCTTTCGTCATCTGCTCACGCCCAACCTGCCGCGAGCAGCCTTCAGGAACAAGCCGCAGAAGTTACCGAATTTGAGGTGAACGGCCTGAAGGTCCTGGTCAAGAACCGGCCAACGGCTTCAACAGTGGCGGCAGGACTTTTCATACGGGGCGGAGCCAGGAACATCACCGCGGAAACGTCGGGACAGGAGATCCTGATGCTCGAAGCGGCTTCGGAGTCCAGCCGGAATTATTCGAGGGAGGCTCTCAGGCGTATTCTTGCGAATACAGGGACTACGATCAGTTCCGGAATAAACACCGATTTTAGTGTGCTCGCGCTTGCATCCACAAAGGAGAACTTTCAGGAGTCCTGGAAGATCTTTGCGGACGTAGCAATGTATCCGAAATTCGACGACGGCGACATAGAGCGTGTTAAGGAACTTCGCATGGCGGGGCTCCGTGAGGCCGAAACTGACAACGACAATTTTCTCCAGATCCTGCAGGAGCGGATCGTCTTCAGGGGCCACCCTTATTCGGTTGATGTCGGCGGAACCCTGCAGACCATCCCGAAATTCACTGCGAAGGACTTGCGGGACCTTCATGGTCAGCTGATGCAGACATCCAGGCTCCTTCTTGTCGTAGTCGGAAATGTGGAAGCGGCGGAAGTGAAAGGGCTTGTCGAGCAGACGTTGGGAAAACTGCCAAAAGGCGATTACAAACCGGTTCCGGTTCCGGAGATCTCGATCACGAAGCCGGCGATCGACGTGATCCGAAGACAGCTTCCGACGAACTATATTCAGGGTGTATTCAAGGCTCCGGGGCTCGACCACCCCGATTATTACCCGATGAAGATCGCGATGTCGTTGCTTCAGGCGCGGGTATTCCAGTCGGTGCGCGTTGAGCGGCAGCTCTCGTACGCACCGAATGCGGAAATGCATACTGATGCCGCAAACACAGGGTTTATCTATGTCACCACTGTGGATCCCAACCAGGCGGTGAAACTTATGCTCGACGATATGGATGAGCTGAAGAAAGAAGATGTGGATGAACGTCTGATCGATTCGATCTCCGGCCATTTTCTAACTCTCCATTACATAGACCAGGAAACCAATGCCGCACAGGCCAGGGAACTGGGAACTTATGAACTGTTCGGCGGCGGCTGGCGAAACTCCTTCGAATTTCTGGACAGGATAAAAGCGGTCACGCCTGCTCAGATTCAGTCCGTTGCCAAGAAGTACTTTAGGAACATTCACTTCATAGTGATCGGCGATCCGGCTCTTATAAGCAATAACATCTTCCTGAAGGACAGTTGATTCCAATATCCAGTTAGAAGAGAGAACGGCAGATCGGAACTCCGATCTGCCGTTTGTTATTACGAATCCGATTTCTTACTTGGAACTGGAGGTTTTGGAGCCGGTTTTGTTTCCGACTTCGGCGAACTCTTTGGAGGGGGCGACTTCGGAGGAGGATTCGGGCGCGCCGGAGGTTGGGTCCTTGTCGGAGCCGGGTACGTGTTTCGCGGTTCTTCCCGTTTTGGCGGATCTGGCCGTCTCGTGGGAGGAGTATAGACCGGCGGCGAGGTCTTCCGCTCCGTGGGCTTGGATGTCGGTTGCGGACGATAAACCGGAGGCGAGGGTTTTCTCTCCTCCGATTTGGTGGCCGGTGTTGGCCTGTATATCGGAGGAGTAGACGTTGGTTTTGCTTTCTTCGGTGTGACTGGCCTGGGAAATACTCCCGTCTTTCGGGTGTTCACATCACTCTTTCCGTCGGGTTGTACCCTGGGGATCGTAGTCAGAGGGGGCCGTGTCGGGTACATCTTCTGGTTCTTCAGCGTCTTGTCCATCGGCTCACCCGCCTTTCTGTCTCCAACTCCGATCTTCACCGTGCGATCTCCCTCGAGAGGCTTGCGGTCAAGGACAATGATGTCCGGGCTCCGCTTTCCGTTGATCTCCGTTCTGGTAGGAAGGATCGGCGGAGTTTCAACCTGCGCCGGATTCTTCTTCAGTATTTCGCGCGATACATCGGGCGGAGCCGTTTCGTAACCGCCGCGGTTCTTACCAAACACATCCCGTCCGGCGGATATCACGGCCGAACGCGGAATCCTTTGGAGAGGCGGCGTCCGGAGTTTGTCGCCACGCGCGATGTTTGCGGCATTCGGGGTTTGCGATGTCGGCTGTGTATTGGTGTTCGTTCGGTCCCGTCGGCCACGCCTGTGGTTGGGCCAGTAGTTTCTGTACCGCCAATTGTAATTGTAGTACCTGTAGTTGTAAGCAAGCGGATACCAGCAAATGCGGCCTCCGATGTAACCCATGTAGACTATCGCCGGCCTCCACCAACTGTAACCGCCTCCGTAATAGGAACTGTAGGAGTAAGGGGTCCAGAACCAATGTCCGTTTAGGAATATCCACCTGCCGTAGTGGTAGGTTGACCATCCCCAGGGTTCGTCATTGACCCAGGTCCACCCATAATATGGCAACCAGCGCCAATGGCCGTACCTGTAAGGAGACCAGTCGTTATAACCTGAAATTGCCCGGTCATAAGGCCGCCAAAGATATCCGTAACTGTTGTCGTACTGCCACGAACCGTTATCGTTCAGCTCGTCCGCGCCGTAAATATTCGAATCGTAGTACTTTCCGTAATGTGCGTCGGCAAGGCTCTTGCTGATCAAATCGTCGCGATCCGCTGACCATTGGTCAAAATCGTTGAAGCTTTGAAGGCTGCGTGCTACTTCCCACTTGCCGGCGTACGTCCCGTCGAGATTCATCGTGGCTGTCTGATCGTTCTTTAGGCTGAAACCTGAATCCAGTGTGTAGAGTCTTGCTGTCCCCCCATCCCAGACCGACACGCTGACCGTGCGATCGAACTCATCACCTGCGTCAATCCGATACTTTCCTTCTCCGGTGATTGCGACGGTTGTTTGTGGGGCGTCGATCTCAAGATAACCTGCGTCTGTATCAAAGGTAAGAACGCTGAACAGCGCGGTACCGCGTGAGATGCTGAGAGCCGTTCCTTCATCTCCAAGGCTCACTATTTTGACGATGGAGTTCTCGTCCATGCGGAGATAGGTTTCATTGTCGAACTGTATCTCGACCCTTGCCCCTTCAAAGGTTTGCAATTCATCGCCTTCGACCATCGGCAGATTCAAAGCCGCCTTCTCCCATTCCTCACCGTCGATACGCTTCAGCTGCGCGTCGCCTTCAATAAACTTGATGCGCGCAACGCGGGCCGCAGGTTCATCAGCGTTTTCATCCTGCAGGTCCTGCGCTAATCCTGGAACGGTCAACAAAAATGAGGCGATAAATAGAACCGACACCCACAGGATCTTTCTGATATTGGTCATGATTTCCTCTCCTTGAAATCCGAAGAAACTCTTTTGGGGAAGAGAGAGTTGAAGATTCGAACAGCCTTTACTTCTTTTCTTATGCAAAAATCATTCCCGGCATCGTGCGGTCGCGAGACCCCCGGTTTTCCCGGAATTAGCTGATCTGGAAAGATTTTTGGGTTGGAACTCCGTAGGAGATGGAATACAGGGTCAACCGAAATAGTATATGGATTATCAGGTTCTAGAAAAACAGGATCAGCACGGCCCTCGACCAGGCGGCAACTTCGTGAATTAAAGAGCTGCTGATAACGCCCGCAACTGCAAGACCCGTAAGAATGTGAATCCCCATCACTGCAACGTACGCGACCAGCGCCGCAGAAAGGCCGAACCTGGCCAGTTTGAAGTCACTCCAGTTCCAAAACGAGAAGGCAGCCACGATTCCCACCGCAAGTTTCACTGCCAGGAAAGGAAGATCGCCCATGTTCAAAAGCGTAGCCATCAAGAAATTTCCTTCAGGCGCGTAGCCGTTCCGGACCCAAAAGATCGTAAGGAAAGCGTCGATGAGGTTGAGTGTGAATAAGAGGACCGCTTGCCTGAAAAGGGACATGTGTTGAACCCGCCTTCCGTATAACATCGTTGAACAATCGATCAGAATCTAATTGCCCCCGGATTAGCCTGAAGGCGTTCCGGGGGCCGATTGTGAATCGTGTGAAAATGAATTGTCGTTGTTGATCTGACTATACGTTCAATTAAATTCCGATTTCAATATTTTTCTTGATTTTTCTGCTTTGAAGTCAAAAGTGATATCCTCAAGTCGATAACATCACTCTCCTTCCTGCTAACCAGAACCTGCCGAACGGCTCGGTTTGGTTGGAAAATCACAATAGAGAAGTTTGATATTTGAGGTGGCCAAGAAAATGAACAAGTACTACTTAACAAGAACGATCTCCG
>JAHEEZ010000175.1 GCA_024640445.1 Acidobacteriota bacterium
TTCATACGGAATTCGCACTGAAAGACAGCCCAACTCATTACGGTAGAAGGAATACACAATTCGCTTGCGAATTTGTATAAATACTCCATTACCCTGAGTTGGTTTAGGTTGAAATACACAAGCTAGAAACCACGAATCCAATCGAGGCCAACGACGAGAGCGGGCGTTGTCTTGTCATTCTTTTCTCCTCTGTTAAAGTCTTGTGCAGGTATTAACGTTGATAAATAGAAGATATTGGAGAATAAGAATTTCTTTACTTGCTGAAAAAGTCGAACTTAATTCACCACGATTCAAAGGAGTCTTCATGTACAGCCCTGCGGCAACTCCGGGTTTTGATAGCAATCGGGGGTTCTTCTCCGCCCGCAGCGGGGACTGTTTGGGTTGGACCTGTTTGTTATCGAGGAGAAATTGCCTCAACGCTGACCTTGTCATCCTTTCGGCCTGCGATACGGCGAGGGGAAAGATCTCGGGAGGCGAGGGAGTGATCGGGATGAGCTGGGCGGCGTTCATAGCCGGCGCACCGTCGATAGTGGCGAGCCAGTGGAAGGTAGAATCTTCGAGCACCACTGAACTGATGCTGGAGTTCCACCGGCAGCTACTCTCGAAGAAGCACCCTTCGAAGACCGAAGCGCTGAGACAGGCTTCGCTCAAGCTTATGAAGTCCAAAGGGTATTCGCACCCTTCTTACTGGGCGGGATTTATTGTTGTCGGGGATGGGAACTAGCGGCGGGAACGCACCTGTTGAAGAAGTTTCCTGGCGACCGAAGAGTTTGGATTTTTTCGCACCAGCGAGCTGAACTCCTTTTCCGCCTCGGGCAGCAGGCCTGCCTTAGCATACGCGATTCCCAGAAGCAGGCTGGACCGTCCGGCATTTCGTGCCTCACCAATCAATTTCGCGTTGGACGAAGTGATCACCTTGAAACGGGCGTCCGGCGCCGGGCGCGTCGGAGATCTCATCGAATTACCGTCCTTCGCCGCTATCACCTGCCAGCGAAGAACCTGGCCGCGCGGAAGCGGCTTTGAAGCCCGCCACTCGGTCCCTTTCAGATCCGGACTTTCGATGAGCTTGTTAAAGCGCTCATCGAAGACCTCGACCCTGTAATTTTCAGCGCCTTCCAGTGCCGACCACCTGAACAAAGGGGCACTCGCTTCGATCACCAAGCCTACAGGAGAACTCAGCGCGAACGGCACTCCCTCTCCGGGTCCCATCAGTTTCCCCGATCCCTGCCGTAGGTCTGAACCGGTGCCGTCAACCGTCAGCTTCCCTTCGAGAAGGGCTCGGCGTACATCGCCTTCAAAACGGCTGTCCTTCAGACCTGTGATCCGGCCATCCGCCAAAACCTCGATCTTTCCCCCGGTATCCACGAGCGAAGCGGCGATCTCGGGCATGGGTGTCGGAACCGCTTGTTCATCCGGTCCCGCAGATGTCTCGCTCGCTTGCGGGGAAGGCAGCGATCCGCCGGGCGACAATGTGGGTACGGGCGAAGTCACGGGTCCGGGGCCCGCCGATTCCCTCCCGGAGTTCACGTACCAAAAGGCAGCGGCGATGACAACCGCAACAACTCCGAACGCCGGAACCAGGAATCTCCAGAATGCCCTTGAACCGCCCGCTCCCGTCTTCCGCGGCGACTCCTGCACTTCTGAAGGCTTCGGCAAATGTGGATCGGTCCTATTCTCCGCTTCAAGTTCGGCCCGCAACGCGGAGAGATCTTCGAACTGGCCCTTGCAGTCTTCGCAGACCCTCATATGTACATCGGCGATCTCGCGTTCAACATCCGGAAGCTTGGAGTCAAGATAGGATTCGAGCGTTTCGTACGGAAGATGATCATCGGAACCGCCATCGATAGCCGGACCCAGCACCGGCATACGCTCACCCGCGACCGCTGCTGTCCTTTCGGCGCAGTCGGCGCACTCTGAGAGATGCGCATCGATCTCCAGCAACTCGGTCCCTGTGACCTTGCTGTCCAGTAATTCCTTAATCTTCATTTCCGACAAATGCGGATCCATTCCTTCTATTCCTCTAGACGTAAAATTCGGTCCTTTATTTACGATTCTACACTCTCCGGCGCTTCAAAAACGCGCGCGCCGACTGCCTGAGATTTATGACCTGCTGGCGGGTAAGACCCAGCTTCTCGGCGATGGTCAGATCGTCCAGCGGAAGGCGGTCCCAGATCTCCGCCAACTCGTCCGGCGAGAGTTCCAATGACTCCGCTATGCCCGCGATCGTCACGATTCCCAGCGCCGGGAACAGCGTCAACGCGTTGTCGCCGTTGTCCGTCCGCAGGTTCAAAAGGACCGCCGTCCTGTGACGCACCGGCAATGTCTCAAGATCTTCCCACAGCCGAACGAGCTCCATCCTGTCCTGGTAACGGGATTCCACATCGGGAGATTCGTCTCTGATCTCGTATTCAACTTGTTCAGCGCGGGAGATCTGGTCTGATTCATTGACCTGCAGGACATCAGCAAGTGTGGAGACGAGAAGTGAGAACAATACAGGTTGCGGGTGAGCTTCGAAGAACCCGTCGACCAGCGCCCTCACCTTGGCGGGTCCGGCAAAGCCCGAATACCCGCCGGCTATCTCAGCAAGCGCGCTCGCAAGGTCTTCAGGTATCAGGGCCGTTGTCTCTACCGGATCAGACTGTGAGTCCGCTTTGCCGCAGATCAAATCCCCTTCCTTTGAATGCCAGATCGCGAACCGGCCGCTTTTCCCGATAATGTACCTGATCCGGTTGCTGAGCCTTAGCCGACGGGGATAACGCTTTCGGAGGAAGTCGTGACATGCGTTCGCCGCCGCGCTTCGTATGTAGGCGGGCAGATTCTCGATCTCCAGGCGACCACCGCCGTTCGCCGCTTCCCTGAGCCGCGGAAGCAGGCGGATTCGGATCTCCGAAGCGACTTCCAGGGCGTCCTGATTGGCTCCGGAGAAATCATCGCTTCGTAGAGAGGCGTGGAACTGTCTTCTCAACACGAACGAGATTATCGGATCTGCCACTTCCCTGACGAGCCTTTCCAATTCAGCCCCGGCAGCAGTCACTTCCTGCTTCTCGTCGCGGTCTGACAGTGGATTATCCATAGAGCTGTGAGAGTGATCGTTCATTGCGGCCAGGTCACGATTCTATAGGCATTACAAAAATTTGAGAAGCGAAATGCGTTACGCTTCCGAACGTCTTTTCCGGCCGGGGCGCAACAGTTTGGCTTTTGCAACGCATCTACAGGTTTAGATCTACCGGAAAATCGATCCTGAGGAGCTAATCCAAAATGCCCAAACTATCGACAGCCTTTGCGGTCCTGTTTCTTCTATGCGCGAGCATCGCCGCGCAGACCGCTCCCACCTTTTCACCCGAGATCAAACGAGTAGCGGTCTTCAAGAACGGGTACGCCTTTACGTACCGCGAAGGCCAGGCGCGCCCCGCCGGAGGTTGGGCATACACCGAGAACTTTCCCGTCGGTGTGCTTGGAACGGTCTGGGGATACACCTCGACTCCCGGTTCTCGGGTTGTGCAGCTGAGGACATCCGAGTCCGACGCCGTCCGCGAAGAGAGGGTCCGCAATATTGCCGAATTTCTGGTGGCCAACAAGGGCAAGTCCGTAAAGATAAACCTCAACTTCGACAATCTGGAATACGAGGGGACGTACGACCTGCTTATGCCGGAGTTTGAAAGGCCTGAAAATGCGCGGTTCGGCGATCGGAACAACGGCAACTATTCCTTTTCTCTCCTTCAAAATATGACGATTGCGCTGAAGACGGAACGCGGTACGATGGTCTTCCCCGCCGCAACCATTTCCACCGTCGAAGTGCAGGGAGATAGCCGTATGACGGTTCCGTCGAAAACGAACAGGCTTGGAGTCAAACTGGAAGGGGCAAAGGACGGTCAGAGCACTTCCGTCGGACTCGCCGCACTTGAAAGGGGAATCCGGTGGATCCCGGCTTACAGGATCGAAGTGAAAGGCAGTCCGATCAAAGAGGCCAAGCTCGAGCTGGAGGCGATGATCATCAACGAGCTTACCGACCTCGATGGATCGGAAGTCTTCTTCGTCGTCGGATCGCCCAGTTTTCTCTTCGAAGACCTTGTCTCGCCGCTCTCAATGAACACCGCCTTTGCCGGCGTTTCAAGCTATTTTCAAACCAATAACAGGAGCACGTACGGAGCCGCGCTTATGTCGAACATCGCCAGGCAGTCGTATTCAATGGATGACGCGGGTTCGGAAGATGACGGCGCCTCGGCGACGGTCGTTGATGATGAGAAACTCGCGACGTTCGCTGCTGAACAGCTGTTTCTTTACAGGTCCGACGCGCTTACCCTGAAGAAGGGCGAAAGGGCGAGTCTGCGGCTGTTCTCGCTCACCGTTCCGGCCTCCGAGATGTTCGAGTGGACGATCGATGATCCCTCAAATATCGAACAGAGCTATTCGAACAATAAGGCGCCAAAAGCAGAAGAACTATCTTCCGGAATATGGTCCGCGCTCCGTTTGAAAAACACAACCGAGATGCCCTGGACGACCGGCCCCGCAATCACGTTCCGCGAGTGGAAGCCGATCGGGCAGAACATTCTGAACTTCACGCCCGTCGGCGGCGACAGGATCGTGAAAGTCACCCCCGCAACCGAAGTGATCGGGACGCACGAACTCGAAGAGAAGGATCGCGAGCGGGTTCAGCTCACGTACGGAGGGAGCAGCTACAACTTCGATCTGGTGACGATCGAAGGCAGGATCCTGGTCAACAACGTGAAGAATGAATCCGTCGAGCTGATAATCATGAGAAACCTGGTCGGAGAGGTCTTGAGTGCCGAGAGCGACGGCAAGATATCCAGAAAAGGAGCCAATCTTCAGTCGTTCAATCCCAACTCAACGGTTCGCTGGGAAATGCAGGTCCCGTCAGGAAAGACCGAGTTCAAATACACCTACAAGGTTTACGTGAGGAGGTAGCGCCTTATCCGGCACCTGCGATTTGCATTGCAATCTTCCACTGATTCCCTGCATCGATACAATGACTTAAAGACCTCCCGATACAAGATATCTACCGATTTTCAGCCGTATACGGCCAACCTCGCTGAGCAAATACGGGGGGTAGATGTTAGAATTGCTCTAAATCTTTCTCGAATCAACACTATGAAGATATTTTTGAATTTAGCTATTGCACTTCTCTTGACCTCATTCGCGATCGCCCAGAACGGCGATCTTCAATTTAAGGGCGAAACGCACCTGAAGAACATCAAGCAGCTGACCTTCGGCGGCGAAAACGCCGAAGCTTATTTCTCTTCGGACGGGAAGCAGCTGATCTTCCAGTCAAAACGCGGAGATATGGGCTGTGACCAGATCTTCACGATGAACATCGACGGATCTGACCAGAAGATGGTGTCGACCGGAAAAGGCCGCACCACCTGCTCTTATTTCTTGCGGAACAAGAAGAGGATCATGTACGCCTCGACCCACATGGGATCGCCGGATTGTCCACCGAATCCCGACTTTTCGAAGGGCTACGTTTGGGCGATCTATCCCGATTACGACATCTTCACCGCGAAGCCGGACGGCTCGGACGTGAAGCGCCTTACCGATTCACCGGGTTCCGACGCCGAGGCGACCATCTCGCCGGACGGCAAGAAGGTCGTGTTCACATCGACCCGTGACGGAGACCTGGATATCTACACGATGGACCTTGACGGCAAGAACGTGAAGCGTTTGACAGACGCGCTGGGATACGACGGCGGACCTTTCTTCTCGCCCGACGGAAAACAGATCGTGTACAGGAGTTTTCATCCGAAGACGGATGCCGAGAAAGCCCGTTATAAGGACCGGCTCGCAAATGACCTGATCGAGCCGAACAATTTCGAGCTGTGGATAATGGACGCCGACGGCGGAAACAAGAAGAAGATCACCGATCTCGGCGCGGCATCGTTCGCTCCGTTCTTCCACCCGGATGGAAAGAGGATCATCTTCTCTTCAAACCACCTCGCCGACGACGAGCGCAAGAGGAACTTCGATCTGCTGATGGTCAACAAGGACGGGACCGGCCTGCAGCGGATCACGACCTACGAGTCGTTCGACGGATTTCCGATGTTCACCCGGGACGGCAAGAAGCTCGTGTTCGCTTCGAACCGCAACGCCGCGAAGCAGGGCGACACGAATGTGTTCATCGCGGACTGGGTCGAATAACATGGATAAATGATCAGGTATCAGGTATCAATGAAAGAGTTTATGCGCGCGGGTACTGGGATAGTGTCCGCGCTTTTTTTTGTAACATTCCTGACGACCGCGGCTTTGGCGCAGCAGAGTCTTGATGACAAGGTTGACCGGATCCGGAAGATCTACGCCGAAACGGGCGCGAAGATAGAGAAGGTCGACAGGGGTAGCGAGGACGACCGGAAGGGCGGGATCGCCGTAAACGAACTTGTTGTCAACGCGGCCGGCAAAAGCTGGCCGGCTGTCGGGACTTACAAGGTGGTTCACCGGTTCTATTACGAGAACGACGAAGAGAATCCGTATCCTTCGAGGCTGCTCAAGGTGTCAATAGCGACCGAGTCAGCAGCCCGCCGCTATTTCGAGGAATATGTATTTGACCGATCCGGCGCCCTGATCTTCTTCTTTGAACGCTCTGAAGACGACAGCAAACCGTCGGAGCGGCGGATCTACTTCGATTCGGGCAAGGCATTCAGGATCATCGATGACGGCAAAACCCGCGACCGTTTGACCGAGGAAGACGGGATCATCGCGAACGACGTCATGGCGACGGAAAACAAACTCCGCGGCATTTTTGAGGCGACCCTGGATTAGATCCCTGTTCGGAAATCCCTTCACGCTCACGCGTGGAGCTGATTTATGCCGCGCGCTTTGCGCGCTGGTGAAAATTTTGAAATTCATAGGTTCAAGATTATGAGAAAGCATTTATCAATTTTCGCTCTGTTAATGATCGCCGCCATCGCGGTTTCCGCGCAAAACGCGAAGGAATCAAAGCTTGAGAAGAACCTGCGGGAGCACGTAACCTACCTCGCATCCGAGGGCCTGGAAGGCAGGCGTACCGGCGAGAAAGGTGCCACGTTTGCCGCCGGCTACGTCAGCAACATGTTCCAGCAATTCAAGCTGAAACCCGGATACACCGGACCCGACGGTAAGAAGAGTTTTCTTCAGCCGTTCGAGTACATCTCGGGTGTCGAGCTCGGGGCTTCGAGCAGCTTTATCGTCAATGGTTCCATTATCGAGCTGAAGAAGGACTGGATGCCGATCGGCTTTTCGCCCAATGCCGACATTTCAGCCGCCGGAATCGTTTTCGCAGGATATGGGATCACAGCGCCCGACCTGAATCACGACGATTACGACGGTCTTGATGCCAGGGGCAAGATCGTTGTCGTTCTCGCCGGCACACCGGACAGCGGTAATCCGCACAGCGGATTCGGCCGATTCGGGCTTCACGCAAAGGCCAACGTCGCCAAAGAAAATGGCGCTGTTGCGCTGATCATCATCTCGAACGTCGAGAACTTCGCGGATGACAAACTCGCGATGCGGTTCGACCAAAGGCTCGGCGAAACATCGGTTCCGTCGATAGTAGTCTCAAGACAGAAGGCGGCCGAATTGCTGGGCCTGGATTCAACCCAACTGAAAGAGATCGAGGAGTTGAACCAGAGAACGGCAGAGGGACCCGGCAAAGTTTCGGTCCGAATAGGGAATCAGCCAAAGCTTGAAGGATCTCTGAAATTTGAAGTAGTTAAGACGAAGGCCGCGGCCTAC